>JAITHZ010000330.1 GCA_031279795.1 Bacteroidales bacterium | reverse complement strand
TCCGATGGAAAGTTCTTCAACAAAATTCAGATACGAAACATAAATACATTCGCGTGTACTTTCTTCTGTGCCTCCTTTTACATATATTGTCTTACCTGCTTCTAATTCAATGGGTTCGTTTGTGTGGCTTGTACGTATTTCCGGTCCCTTGGTATCAATCAAAATGGCTATTTCATTGGATACTTTCCTTACATTTTTTATTATTTTTAATAATCCGGTTTCATCTAAATGTGCTGAATTTAACCGTACAACGTTCATTCCTGCATCGAACAATGCTTGCAAAAATTCGCTCTCGCAACACTTGTCTGAAATAGTTGCTACAATTTTTGTTTGTTTTGACATTTTTTTATTTCTGTTTTTTATTTCTGTTTAGTATTGCTTCAACAGCTAACCGGTATGAATCCATTCCAAATCCGGCAATACTTCCCATACATGCTGACGCGATATGTGAGATGTGTCGGAATGTCTCTCGTTGATATATATTTGAAATATGTACTTCAATGACAGGCGAATGTATTGCTTTTATCGCATCGTGAAGCGCTATGGAAGTGTGTGTATAGGCGCCTGCATTTAAGATGATGCTATCTGCGTTGAAACCAACTTCATGCAGTTTGTCTATCAATTTGCCTTCGCTGTTCGATTGAAAATATGCAAATTCAACTGTCGGATATTGCTGTTGAAGGTCTATGTAATATTCTTCAAATGAACTGTTTCCATATATTCCGGGTTCTCGTTTTCCTAACAGATTCAAGTTAGGTCCGTTTATTATCTGAATTTTCATGAACTTATTTTTTGTGAAAATGAATTGCGTTTCAATTTTCTGTCGTATTTTTGAATCGTTTTTACCGTTTGCAAATGTACGTCGAATTTTTCAATTATGAACAGACGAATAAAATAAAAATTCATCTAAATTTTTTTTGTGGAAAATTGCAATAAAAAAATGACATCATGGAACCGCTAACCGATATGATTGATAAATACACAGCATACCTCGAATTGGAAAAGTCGCTTTCGGGCAATTCATGTGAGGCTTATTTGCTGGATTTGAATAAGTTAGTTGATTTTGCTGTTGATGAAGGTATATCCTTGATTGATATTAAGTTAAATGATTTTCAGCAATTTCTGGCGCAATTGCATGACGTGGGGATTGGGGCGCGTTCGCAAGCTCGTATTATTTCCGGTATTAAATCCTTTTATAAATTTTTAATGCTTGAAAAAATTATTGAGAACAATCCGACTGAATTGCTCGAATCTCCTAAAATTGGTTTGAAATTGCCTGATGTACTGACTCTTGGGGAGATTGATGCTATTCTTTCGTCTATTGACCAGTCTTTACCTGAAGGACAGCGCAATCATGCTATGTTGGAGACACTTTACAGTTGCGGTTTGCGTGTTTCTGAACTTATCTCTTTGAAAATAAGCAATATTTATTTCGATGAAGGTTTTTTGCGAGTCGACGGGAAGGGCAGTAAACAGCGTCTGGTGCCTGTTTCAAAAGTGGCTCTGAAAGAAATACGGAATTATTTAATTTGTAGAAATGAAATAAAAATTCAAAAAGGCTGTGAAGATATTCTCTTTCAGACAAAACGTGGCAAAGGGATTTCCCGCATTATGGTTTTCCATATCATAAAGGTGCAGGCAGAAATTGCCGGAATCAGGAAAACTATCAGCCCACATACTTTTCGACATTCGTTTGCAACCCATTTACTGGAGCGTGGCGCAAATTTGAGGGCTATCCAACAAATGCTTGGCCATGAGAAAATTACTACTACTGAAATTTATACGCACATTGATCGTGAACACTTGCGTGAGACGATTATGAGCGCTCATCCTCGTTATCGGAAATAATCTGATTGCGTTTTTACACTTGCTGCCTTATTTCTGTCTATTAAAAAACAATAAAGAAAGGAGCATCATGAATGATACTCCCTTCTCATTAATGAAAAAACAAATTTAGGACAGTGTTAGTTTTAATATTCAACGAATTAGAGTACTAATTCGAATCATCTTCTTTCCGTTTCATTCCTTTTTTCAGCGCTCGATAAATCCGGAATACTCCGTAAGCGGTAAATATACATCCCAAACCAATTCGTATTCCTTTCGGCAGTCCTCGGTCAAACGTATCTGTAAACAGCAACAAATAAGCAAGAATGACATAAACCACTGCCATCGCACATTCAAAAATGTACATTGTTGGGTTGTGTTGCGGTTCGAGACGGCTCATGCTTAATTTCCGTCTTCAAGTTTGAAACGAATCGGAACCGTATAGTATACGTTAACCGGATTGCCGTTTTGCCGACCGGGAATCCAGTTGGGCATGCTTTTTATCAGCCGTTCGGCTTCGCGGTCGCAGCTTGGATGTAGCGGTTGGAGTACTTTCACTTGCGAAATTGCTCCCGTTTTACTTACAACAAACTGTACCGTTACTCGTCCCTGAATACCTTGTTCGGCCGCTATTGGCGGATACTTCAAGTTGGCGTTGAGGTATTTCATCAATTCCGCTAAGCCGCCTGGATATGTTGGCTGCTGTTCGGCTACCTGAAATATCTTTTCTTCCTCATCCTTGGGTGCTGGCACCACAATGGTGTGTAAATCGTCAATATGTTCCCCGTCGCGTGAATCGGACTTTATTGTTTGCGTTCCAATAGCGTCCTTGTTTTCAATAACTTCCTCAGTCGTAGCGATTTCAACTTCTTCCTTCATCTCCTCCCTTTCTACCATTTTGGGCGGGACAAACTGAATTGTTGCAATCAGTTTCGGCGGTTCTGGAGCTTCCGGCTCTTTGATAATCTTTTCTTCTGTCTGCTCCATTTCTACATTCGAAAGTTCGGTTGTTCCTACTTCCACTTCTACTGCCTGTTCGGGTGTGACAATTTCAATGATGTGCGGCAAAAGCACTGCTACAACTACTAAACCCAGCACCACCAGCATTGCCCTGTAATGGCGCTTGTCTGAAGTTCTTCTCAGATAATAAGCTCCGTATTTTTTGTTTTTTCCATCAAAAATAAGGTCGCGCCATGCTTCTGAGTTTAAATTTATATCACGTACCATAATTTTAAATTTTTAAAATTTTCCTCTTTTCTTCTTTGTTACAATTTCAAACAGTTGCTCTCTTATTTTTTGCTGTTTGCAGCTGCATGTCCTCCTGTAAATTTGTTGGCTAACAAGAATTTTTCGACAGAGGTCGTGTCAATTACCGAATACCGTGCAATATTGGATATTTGCATTTCGTCCAGCGCATCCACCAGGTTTTTATACGTTGCTTTTTCCGTTGGTTTAATCATCACAATCGGCGTATCTTTTGTTTCCTTTTTTATGCGCGAAGATTCTGTTTTGTATTCTTCCTGCGTAATTTCCTTGTTGAACAATTTCTGCTTAAGTACGTCTATCTGCCTGTTAATAGCAATGTTACGTCTTAGTAGCAGTTCCCTTATTCCCGAAGGGGAATAATCAGTATCTTTCAATGATTCGGGGTCTTCGTAATTCGGTTTTCCCTCGAAATAATATGCCCTGTTTTCGCCATCCAGTATCAGCGTAACAAACAAATCGGCAGGTGCTGGCGGTTGCTTGTCATCTTTGATTTCATCTGTTTTTGGCGGCATGGCAATTTCCATCGTTTGCGGTTTTGACAATGTTGTACAAAACATAAAAAATGTAATCAGCAACATGTTCATATCCACCATTGGCGTAAAATCAACACGCGTCGAAAGTTTTTTCCGTTGCGGTTTGCCGCCTTTTCCTTTGTCATGATCACCCGTTTGTACCTCAGCCATAATTATTCATTTTTTAATTAATTATTATTCAGGAGACGCGCTTGCGGCAGTCTTCTTTAAACTTGTAATCAAATTGTATCTGTTTTCGCGTATATCGCGAAGGTCGTCCATTACTTTTTTTACCACCGGATATGGCGTGCTTACGTCTGCCTTGATAGCAATCTTGAAATTGTCTCGTCTATCGGTTTCGTTCATCAACTTTCGTGTGTTTCTCACCCATACCTTAAACTCATTGTTTATGCTGTCATTTGGAATGCCCATTGATTTCAACTGGGAATCTCTCGTTTCGGGAGCCATTGCCAGAAAATCTTTCATTTTGCTTATGGGTGCGCCAAATGTTGGTAGCAGACTGAATTCGCTTAATTCTTTTGGTGTGAACTCAATATCATATTCAGAGCCAACCCTTTTTAAAATTTCTGTCATGTCAGCTTGTTTGTCAAGGCTCATGAATATGTGCATTGACGTGGCTGTTGAAGAAGGGTCTATCAATATTTGCAAGATATCTGTTTCTGGAATTTTGATTTCCGAAACTGAACCAGGTGTATTTACCTGTACGGGTTCTTTCTTTACAAATGTTGATGTTAGCATAAAAAAGGTCAGCAAAAGAACCGTCACGTCGCTCATCGCCGTCATGTCGATGAGTGTGCTTTTCCGTTTTACTTTAACCTTTGGCATAAAATAATCCTTTCTTTTGAGTCAACGTTTCTTTTAATTGGTATGTTTTTCACCGTAAGTCTGTACGATTGAAAATCCGGTTTCGTCGATTGCATACGTGATGTTGTCAATTTTACCGGTAAAATAGGCATACGAAATAATAGCCAGCGCTCCGGTTGCAATACCAAATGCGGTGTTGATAAGAGCTTCAGAAATACCGATAGCCAGTTTTACCGAGTCGGGTGCGCCTTCCGTACCCATGGCGGAGAATGAGCGAATCATACCCAATACCGTTCCTAAAAGTCCGAACAGTGTGCCTAATGTTGAAATTGAGGCAACTATAGGCAAATTCTGTTCCATAGTCGGTAATTCGAGCGCTGTTGCTTCTTCGATTTCCTTTTGAATGGCCAGAATTTTCTGTTCCTTCGTGGTTTCATCGGTTAGTTTTTCGACTTCTGCGTACTTTCGCAAGCCTGCGTTGACTACGTTGGCAACCGTTCCTTTTTGTTTGCTGCAAAGTTGTTGCGCGCCTTCGATATCATTTGCTTCCAGTTTTTGTTTGATTCCGGCTACAAATTTTATGAGATTGCCTGTTCCCTTGGCCTTGTTGAGTGCAAAAAAGCGTTCAACGCTTAATGTTAACACAGTCAGCAACAGGGTGAGTACGATCGGAACTACAGGCCCGCCCAAGCGGATGGTGCCAAAATAATTTCTAATTGCGCTTACTTCCTGCGATACTGGTTTTTCACACTTGGGTGCATCGGAGAAGTTATCGGGATTTCCGAATACAAACAAGAATACACATAAGGCTATTACAAAACAGCATGCAATAACAATTCCGGCGGAGATTCCACCTGCTTTTTTGGTCGTCTTTTCTTTTTTAGTTTCCATAAATGAATGTTTTTTAAGTTATTTGAAAATTTAATTAATTTGATTCTGCTAATTTTCATCAGTCAAAAAGTCGGTTGCAAATATAATCATTTCTTAATAACAAATGATGGATGGGAAGAAATTATTGCATTTTTTAACAATAAAAATTCATTTCCCTAAATTGCTGTGTTGAATTTCTTGAACTAAATAGCTGGAATTGGCATATTTATCTATTATAAACAACACATAGCGAATATCGACGGCTATGCAACGTTGCAATTGGGGTTCATAGATGAGGTCGCCACTCAATGATTCCCAATTTCCGTCAAAGGCAATGCCAACCAGCTCTCCTGTTGCATTTAGCACTGGACTTCCTGAATTTCCGCCTGTTATGTCATTGGTTGTGATAAAACAAACGGGCAATTCTCCGTCTGGCAAGGCATATTGGCCAAAATCTTTTTTCATGTATAACTCTTTCAGCCGTTGTGGAACATGAAATTCTCTGTCGTTCGGTTTTTCTTTTGCTATCACTCCGGCCAGTGT
>JAITHZ010000313.1 GCA_031279795.1 Bacteroidales bacterium | reverse complement strand
GTATAGCGGACTCGAACCGCTCACCTCAACACTGCCAGTGTTGCGCTCTAGCCAGATGAGCTAATACCCCGTAAATTTTTTCGGCTGCAAATATACGGATTTATTTTTATTTACTACCTTTGTGCAGATTTTTTTTCAATATAAAAAGCATGTTTATTTACAATACAACTTTCTTTGTTGACAATGACTTGATTGATACGTTTTTGGACTATATGAAAATAAATTATGTACCGGATATGAAAACTTCTGAAATATTGCCGAATCCACATTTGTTCAAACTTTTGGATACGTCGGACAATCTGTCAGGCTGCAGTTTTTCTTTACAGTTTTCGGCAACGGACTGCCCAACGCTAAACAATTGGCTGGAAGAACGAGGAAATCGGTTGTTGTCGAATCTGACAGAGGATTTTAATCAACGCATACTGTTCTTTTCCACACTTCTGGAGGAAATTCCGCTGAAAGAATGAAGGCAGACAGAATGATACTGGGCGTCGACCCCGGCACCACCATTATGGGGTATGGAATAATTGGAGTCAAAAACAAGGTCATGAAGCTGGAAACCATGGGAGTTTTGCTCCTTGAAAAATACGACAGTCATTACCTCAAACTCAACCGCATCTTTGACCGGATAACCGGTTTGATCGACGAATATCACCCGGAAGAGTTGGCAATCGAAGCTCCTTTTTTTGGAAAAAACGTACAAAGTATGCTCAAACTGGGGCGGGCACAGGGGGTGGCAATGGCGGCGGCTTTGCATCGCAACGTTCCGATATTCGAATATGCTCCACTGAAAATCAAAATGGCAATCACGGGCGTTGGCAGCGCATCAAAAGAGCAGGTGGCGGATATGTTGAAACGTTTATTGCATATTCCTGACGAACAAATGCTTCCACAACTTGATGCTACCGACGGACTGGCAGCGGCTGTTTGTCACTTTTTTCAATCAAACAGACCGGCGTCGTCCACAAATTATAAAACATGGAAGGATTTCGCCAACCGAAACGAAAGAAGAATTAAGAAGAATTAGGAATTAAGAATTAAGAATACATTAGTCACGATTTGTATAATCGAAGATCAAAGATTATTAAATACTATTTATTATTATTTCGTTATGAAAAAGAAATTATTGGCATTGCTGCTGTTCATGTTGCCTTGTTTAGTGCAGTCGCAACGTTATTATCCTGATTATTATCCCAATTACGGGGATACACCTTCGCGCACTACATACATGAATCACGGAGGCAGCTGGTTTATAAGTCTCTCTGGAGGCGTATCCAAGTTATTTTCCGAATATTACAGGGAATTGGGCATGTTGAGTAATATTCACCCGACGGGCGCTATCTCGGGTGGCGCCTGGATTTCACCGGTTTGGGGAGTTCGCTTCAGCGTTACAGGGGCAAAACTGCAAGGTTATGTGCTGTGGGGCGAGAATGACGCCAGTGTATGGTATAACGGAACGATTGCCGAAAATGGTTCGTACATCAGGAAATCGGCCTCAACAAAAGAAATGCTGCAACGCACATTTTTGGGTACGGCACGAAAAAGCAAAACCGGCGCCAGTGGTTATCTCTACGATGTGGTTTATGCCGCAGGAAGTTTGGAATTGATGCTCAACACAACCAATCTGTTTTTGGATTATGACGATCAGCGTATGTTTAATTTCCTGGTGTTCGGTGGATTAGGCTATGCGCACACTTTTCGAGATGGTGACAGAAAGCGGACGGCTGTGAACAGTCTGCTGGGAAAAGGCGGATTTATTGCCGATTTCCGATTGAGCGACGTTATCAGTATTAATCTGGAAGGAAATGGTTTGATTCTTCCAGAAATGTTCGACCGTCAAGTTGGTGGCAATATGACTGTTGATGTGGTAACGACAGCCTTGATCGGGCTTACATATAAATTCACTCCATACAAATTTGAAAAGGCAAAACTGTACAATGAAGCAGAAATAGCCAGTTTGAACAACCAGATCAACCGGTTGCGCATCGAAAACAGGGAATTGCTGAAACGGCCGGAATACTGCGCAGAATGTCCTGTTTGTCCCGAACGTCCGACAGCGCCAATGGTGACAATAAACAGGGAAATGATAGCGACGGATTATTTGCCGACGCCAGTGTTTTTCCGCATCAACAGCGCTGTAATAGACGCTTCGCAGTGGAAAAGCATCGAAGACGCAGTGAAATACTTGAACGAGAATCCGAGCGCTCACCTGAAAATTACCGGATATGCCGACAGCGCAACGGGCACCAAGAGCGGAAACCGAAAAATATCGGAAAAACGGGCACAAACGGTTTATGCAGCAATGGTTAATAAATACAAAATTTCGCCGAACCGGATTGAAATTTCGTTTCTGGGCGACGATGTTCAACCATTCCAGCAGAATGACTGGAATCGCGTGGTTGTTTTTATCAAGGAATAAAAACGAGCGGAATGTTGTACAAAACTGCCGGAATTGTATTACATACGACAAAATTCAGCGACAAGTTACAGCTGGTACATATTTTCACGGAAGAATTTGGGAGCGTAACTTACGGTGTGGCGCCAGGTTCGAGTAAAAAGCATGGACGGAAAACGGCTTTTTTGCAGCCGTTTTCACTATTGCAGCTGGAGGTTGAACACAAAAACAGCCGCGAAATTCACCGCATACGCGAAAGCCGCCTGCATATCCCGCTGGAAAGTATTCTGCTTAACCCGCTGAAAATAACCATATCGCTGTTTCTTGCGGAATTTGTGTACCGTGCTGTAAAAGAACATTCGCCGAACAAACCGCTGTACGAATTTCTTTTGCAGTCAATTCTGGCGTTGGATTTGTTACGAAAGGGAATTGCCAATTTTCATATTGTTTTCCTTTTCAAATTGACCCGTTGTCTGGGTTTTTTCCCGAATACAGCATCTCACGACAAACAGAAAACTATTTATTTTGACATGCAGAATGGAATTTTTGTTTCCATAAGGCCATTGCACAAGCATTATCTGTTGCCAGAAGAAACGCACGTTTTCGGTTTGCTGCTCCGGATGAATTTCGATAACATGCACTTGTTCAAACTCTCTCAACAGGAACGCATGAGTATAATCCGAAAAATCATTGAATATTACCGGCTGCACTTAACAGAATTTTCCATTCCTAAATCACTGGATGTACTGCACGAAGTATTTTCCTGAAAATAAAGAAATTAGCATCAACCAACTTTCATTTGTTCCTGCGCATTTTTTATCATAAAGAACAAACGATTTAAGATGTTCACTTCACTCACACCGCTATCGAAGTCCAAGAACAGCAAGTTCATGTTGGGATAATGTTCTTTGATCCGTTTTTCTACGCCTTTGGAAATGATGTGATTGGCAATGCATCCAAATGGTTGCAGGCTGACAGCATTGTTGATACCCTGTTCGGCGAAGCATGCAAATTCAGCAGGAATCAACCAGCCTTCCCCAAACTGAGCCGACAGGCTGATGATGCGTTTTGCCATTGCTGCATCGTGGCGGATGTCGGAAAATTTGCGCATGTAGCGGAAAGGTGAAGCAGCTGCCGAAATTTTCTTTTTGCATTGATTTACATAGATTTCTGCCACTTTTAAGAGCGCTGTGTTGGAAAACGACTTTAACTGGAAATTATTTTTTACACTTTCTTCTGTATTAACAAAAGTTTGGATAAAAAAGTCGGAAAGTCCAGGCAAAACAGGTTCGATACCTTGTCCTATCAACCAGTCAACTACGCTTTTATGAGCAAAAGAATTGTATTTTACAAAAATTTCTCCCACCACGCCAATTTGCGGAATTTTCCGGTCATCTGCCAATTTGTCAAATTCTTCTGCCGCTTCTTTCAGCATCTTGAGCATACCGCTCGTATTTTTTTGAGCAACTAAGGGTTGCACATTTGTCAAATATTTGTCTCTCAAACGGATGGCTTCTCCCTTTTGACGTTCGCGTGGCGCAGTGGCATAATACATCATTGAAAGCGCGTCGGCATAAAACATGCAATATACAGTAATACGGACAATTTTTTTGTAGTCGGGTTTGAAGCCAGGTTGCAGATTATTTAAGCCGTCGCCAGTTGCAACGGAAATAACTGGAATATCGCCATATCCAGAATTTATCAATGCCTTTTTAATCAGTGCAATATAATTTGTGGCACGACATTGCCCGCCAGTTTGCGTAATTCCGAATGCAATCTCGTTGCGGTTGTATTTTCCACTTTCGAGCGCTTTCAGCATATCACCCACAATCAGAGTTGCCGGATAGCAAATTTCGTTGTTGGAAAATTTCAATCCAAATTGTGTCGAAAGCTGGTCGCACGGCGGAAGATTCTCCATTTTGTACCCAAGTATCCCAGCCAGTGTTGGGATAAATGGCGAATAAAAATCGGCTAAATGAGGCACCAGAATTGTCTTTTCTCGGTCTTCAACAGTGAAAAGCGGCGTTTTCACCTGTAAATCATTTCGGTCATTCGCCGTGTTGTTGCCGAATTTCAAACTTTCGATCAACGAGCGCATCCTCAGGCGCAACGAACCGATATTATTAACATCATCAATCTTGAGAATTGTCAAATTTTTTCCTTTTCGACGGAGGATATCGCCCACTTCGTCCAGAATAAAAGCGTCCGGTCCACAGCCGAAGGAAGTCATTTGCACGAAATGAATGTTTCCCTGCATATTGGCCAACCAGCGAGCGGCTTTCAGAATCCGGGTCGGATAAGCCCATTGCAATACGCTTTGCATGTCGTCGAAATCCGCAATGTCATCGCGACGAAGCAAATCTTCAGATACAATATCCACGTCAAAATCGGCAATCATTTCCGCAATTTTGTGTTGCACCAGCGGGTCTGCGTGGTAGGGACGTCCGGCCAGAAGGATTATCATTCGATTGTTATTCAATGCATTATCCAATATTTGACGATTTTCCGCTATCAAATTCTCATAATAGATATTCTGCCGTTCCAGCGCCTGCCGAAATGCTGTGTCAAAGGTTTTTCGGTCAATTTTTTTC
The DNA here is from genome assembly GCA_031279795.1 of Bacteroidales bacterium. Lineage (GTDB taxonomy): Bacteria > Bacteroidota > Bacteroidia > Bacteroidales > WRGA01 > WRGA01. The sequence continues at coordinate 456 of JAITHZ010000313.1, read as the reverse complement.
GTATCCCTGATGGAATGGAGATATTCCCAACATGCTTTATAGAGCAGATTTTCGTCTTTGAACGTAACTGTTGGCGAATCAAACGGAATACCATGTCGCTTTTCAGGATCAATGGCGCTCCGGATAACTTCGGAATATCCGGCCACAACCGGACAGTTAAAACTGTTGGACGTTTGCCGGTCTTCTTTCCGGTCGTGAACGACAAAGGGAAAAAAGATGCGGTCGACCTTTTTCTCAATCAAGTCAATTATGTGTCCATGAGCCAGTTTTGCTGGAAAACAGATGTTGTCGGACATTACGGACGACAAACCGCGTTCGTACATTTTCATGGTAGATCGGCGCGATATTTCCACCGTAAATCCACATGCAGTAAAAAGTGTTTCCCAAAAAGGGAAGTTCTCGAACATGTTCAAAATGCGTGGAATCCCAATAACAGGCTGCCCTTCGATTTTTTTT
>JAITHZ010000113.1 GCA_031279795.1 Bacteroidales bacterium | reverse complement strand
AAACGATAAATGCAGGTATCAGCGCGATTAATACGCCATACATGTTTTTTGAAACCGAATCTCCGCTGTGAATGTGCGGAGACAATGAGACAATTAATTTATTTTCCATAATATTTTTTTCCTAACCGGATATAATCCAACATCGGACGATTTGCCGGACAAACAAAATTACACGAACCGCATTCGATACAATCCATAATACGCTCTTTTTTAACCACATCTACTATGCCCATTTCCACTGCCGTCATCAGGAGATACGGCGCCAAGCCCATTGGACAAACAGATACGCATGTTGCACAACGGATGCAATTTTGTTTTTCTTTTCGAATGGATGATCGTCTTGGCATGATTAACACTGCGTTTGTCCGTTTGGTGACTGGTGTTTCAGGGTCGGCAATTGCCTTTCCCATCATAGGGCCGCCATGCAGGATTTTGCCGGTATTTTCAGACAGCCCGCCTGCTGCCTGAATGACAGACAGGGTGGACACGCCAATCCGAACTCGAAAATTCGTCGGTGTTACCGTCTCTCCAGTCACAGTTAATACTTGTTCAATCAGCGGTTTATTTTTCTGTACGGCTTCATAGACGGCGAATGCAGTCCCCACGTTTTGCACCACCGCTCCGGCGTCGACCGGCAACATTCCACTTTTGATTCTCCGTTTGAGTATGGCGTCAACCAACTGTTTTTCGCTTCCCTGTGGATACTTGACTTTCAGCGGACAAACTTCTATTTCCGGATATTTCTGCGCCAGTTTTCCAAGATGTGCAATAGCATCCTTTTTGTTGATTTCGATGCCGATAACAGCTCGGCAAACCCCAATTGCTTTCATCAACAGCCGGATACCGACCAGAATTTCTTCACCCTTTTCCAGCATCAATGCATGATCGGCTGTAAGGTATGGCTCGCATTCTACTCCATTGACAATCAAGACTTCAGCTTTTTTTCCCTGCGGAATGGCAAGTTTTACATGGGTAGGGAAAGCTGCGCCACCCAACCCGACAATGCCGGCGTCGGCTACCTTGCGGATAATTTCTTCTGCCGAATAATCGAACGTCTTGACCAGTGTGGCGCTTCGGTCGATAACATCTTCCCATTCGTCGCCTTCTGTACGGATAACGACAGCTGGACTGTGATAGCCTCCGGCATCCGTAACATCGTCAATTTTAAGCACCGTCCCCGAAACCGACGAATGAATATTGGCCGAAATTCTTCCGTTTGCTTTGGCAATCAGGGCGCCGGTTTTTACTTTGTCTCCCTTTTTCACAAGCAGTTCAGCCGGAGCGCCAAGATGTTGGTTAAGCAGAAAAACCGCCTGTTCCGGCAGCGGGAACGCTTCTATTGATTTCCCTGCGGAAAGTTTGTTCTCAGGAGGATGAATACCACCCATGCGGAATGCCTTTGCCATGACAAATAGTCTGTTTATTAATAGCTTAATAATTAATTGATATGAATTGAATGTGATTGCAATTAATCCGAAAAACACCAAAATGACATCTGCATATTCTAATTTATTGTTTGTTTTGTAATGCGGAGGTTGCAATTTGGGCGCAAAGATACAAATAATTCAATACATGATTCGTTTTTTTGTCAAAAATAGCAATAAACCGTGTCTGGTTAAATTTAGCTTGTTTTACATGATGTTGTTTCCTTCAGTCTCTTTAACTCAATTATTTGTTTTGAAATGATTTGGTCATAAATGGATAATATTGTAATTTTGCCGAAAAATAAAATAGAAAATAACAATGGATACAATTCTGCCTGTCGTACTTTCGTTGTTGGGTTATGCATTTTTCAGAAGCATGGAAACGGCTTTCACACTGTCCGACAAAATCAGATTTTCAGCCACTCCTCCGCAGGTAACTGGTACTGTAAATAGTTTTTTATCCATTTTCTGGAAAAATCCCCCACAATTCATCAGTTTTCTCGTAGCCGGAAGCAGTTTGTCGATGCTGTTTTACGGTATTTCTATTTGGAGGCTGGCTACCATATTGCATGTTCAATTTTCAGACAATCAGCTTGTTATAATAACCGCTATGATTATTGCTGCATTTTTGCTGTTAGTTGCAGTTTCAGTGTTGCTTCCACAGGCTTTTGTTTATGTCAATCCCGATAACTTTATTCGTATTTTTGCTGCACTGGCGTGGTTGCTTTATTATATAATGTATCCTGTCGTATGGACAATGTATTCATTAGCAAAATTCTTTTCCATGTACCGTCAAAAGGATTTTTCGAAAGAAGCATGGGAAAAGCGATTCCATGATTATTTTATCCATCACGATTTCAATGAATTGCCTGAAAATACTGCGATAGATGCGGAAGTAAAGCTCTTTCAACATGCACTGGATTTTTCTACCATTAAGTTGCGAAACTGCATTGTGCCGCGTACGGAAATTGTCGCCATAGAAAAGTCGGCAACGATCAATGAATTGAGAAATTTGTTCATTACCACCGGATTATCGAAAATCATAGTTTATGAAAACGATCTTGACAATGTTGCAGGCTATATCCATTCGTCTGAGATGTTTCATGGAACAAGTGACTGGACAACTTCCATCAATCAAATTCCAATTGTTCCTGAAACGATGGCGGCCATCCGTCTAATGAATCTGTTGATGCTGGAAAAGAAAACAATAGCTGTTGTGGTTGACGAATTTGGAGGAATAGCCGGCATTGCAACGCTGGAAGACCTTGTGGAGGAAATATTCGGCGATATCGAAGACGAACACGATCCGCAGTCGGTGCTGGCGAAGAAAATCGGAAACAATGAATACATTTTTGCCGGACGAAACGAAATTGACAAAATCAACGAACATTTCGAACTGGATTTGCCCGAATCCGATGAATATATCACCCTCGCAGGATTAATTCTTGACCATTGCCAAAAATTTCCGCAACTGAACGAAGAAATCCAAATTGGAAAATGTACCTGCAAAGTCGTCCGGCGAACAGCCACCAAGATAGAGCTGGTCAAGATTTCCGTGCTGTGAATCTGTTGCAGAAACTACAAAATTACTGTCGATATTGTTAATCAACTATAAGGCGCTCTGAACAGCGTTCAAAGCGCAACGATAATTAGTGAAGGACTAAATACCAAATGTATATTCCGTTGTTACCCTCAATGCACTAATACACAGTCATAAAACGGCAAAAATCGAAAAAAAATTTATAACGAATGACGATTATAATTCTGCTTTTGACGGCAAAATGACGGCAAATGACGGAAATTCGCGAAGGGTACCTTACAAATTCGCGAAGGTTGACGGAAAATGACGGCAAGCCCCACCAGAACGGCAAATCCGGCCTATTTTTAGTAGGCCGGATTTCCTGATTATAATATGAAACCTTCGCAATCTTCGGGGATTTCCTTCGCAGAATAAGTGTTAAAAAGTAAACGATTTTGAGAAAAAGTAAACGGCCCGTTTACCTTTTCATTTACCTTTTAACTAAATAACTTTTTTTAACTAAACCGACTACGCTTAAATGTCCTTTTCCTTTATTTGAGCGTTCTTTTCCTTTAGGCGTTAAGAAGTACGATTTAGTTGAAAATCAGGATTATGAGGTTTTCAACAAATGTGTTGAAAACCCCTCCGGCGGTCGTCCTTTGAAGGAATACGCTTTGTCTAT
>JAITHZ010000267.1 GCA_031279795.1 Bacteroidales bacterium | reverse complement strand
ATTTATCCATGCCTCATCATCCGACGAAATCATTTTCGTGCGGGGCACAACAGAAGGTATCAATCTGGTTACACAGACCTACGGACGAAAATTTATTTATCCGGGAGACGAAATCATTGTTTCAACACTGGATCATCATGCCAATATCGTTCCATGGCAACAGCTGGCGAAAGAAAAAAATGCACGATTCCTGGCGATTCCAATAAACGACAGAGGTGAAGTAATCATGGAAGAATACGAACGGCTATTGAGTCCACGCACCAAAATTGTTTCCATCGGGCAGGTAAACAATACTTTCGGAACGGTTTCACCCGTAAAGACAATGATTGATATGGCCAAACGCTATGGAGCGCGCGTGCTGATTGATGGCGCTCAATCCATTGCCCATACTGCGGTCGATGTGCAGTCGCTTGATGTTGATTTCTTTGTCTTCTCCGGACACAAGATTTATGCGCCAAACGGCATCGGCGTGGTTTACGGTAAAAAGGAACTGCTGGATATTATACCCATCTGGCAGGGTGGAGGCAACATGATTAAGGATGTGACGATTGAAGAAACCATCTTCAATCAGCCTCCGGCGAAATTCGAAGCCGGCACACCCAGCGTTGCCGACGCAGTAGGACTGGCCGCAGCGCTTGATTATGTGGACAGAATCGGGTTGGTTAACATCGAAAAATACGAACAGCATCTTACGGAATACGCACGCAGCGAACTGGCAAAAATCGACGGAGTGCAGCTAATCGGCAATCCTCGACACAGAGTAAGCGTCGTTTCGTTCGTCATGCACGGAATACCAACCGCAGAAGCCGGTAAACTCCTGGATTTGGAAGGAATAGCCTTACGTGCAGGACATCACTGTGCACAGCCGGCGCTGCGACGACTGGGCGTAGAGGCTACAGTTCGTCCTTCGTTCTCGTTCTACAACACTACCGACGAAATTGACAGACTGATAGCCGCCGTGAAGAAAATTCTGCATTAGTTTAACACAACTTCGGTTGACTTGATCAAGTCAACCGAAGTTGAGCAAAACTAACTTGCCGATAGTCGCAATAAACATTAATTAATTTATTTCATACTATCAGGCAACATCGTCAAGAAATTCATACATTTGTCATAATTGAGAGTGTAAAAATTTGCACCCATACTGATTGAACTGTAATATGTTGCTTGATTTTCCCTGTAATATTTTTCTGACGGTATTTTCCAAAATTGTTTGCCAAGTTTTTCGGAAATAAACCATTTTTCAAGAAGTCGTGCTGTACGCCCATTTCCATCTCTAAATGGGTGTATATGTATGAATCTCAAATGTATCAAAGAGGCAAAATAGAACACTTCTGCTGCTAAAAGATTTTCGTCCAAAAGTTTTTGAATATCAGTAAAGAAATTTGCCATTTCTTGCTTAACAAATTCAGGTTCAATGGCAAGATAAACCAATCCTTCTTTTCCAAACACGCCAACAGGTTCTATTCTGTATTTGCCTCGTTTGCCTTTTATAAGCAATGTTTTTGACAAAATGCTATGCGACTTCAAAAGATTGCTTTCAGTCAAAAGATTTTCCTGTGCAAATTGATATGCTTCAACCAAATCTTCTATTTCCTGCACTTCTTTTCCCGCTTTAAATTTTTTCTTACTCAACTGATAATTCATAAATGAGTTTAAATCAATGCTATTTCCCTCAATGTTAGAAGAATACACAGCAGAAGCCTTTGTCAGATACTCCAAACTGACAGTATGTTCCGAAAAGTTAAATTGTTTGATTGATTCAGGAATCCGCTGTCCAATTATCTGATAATACTCGCTGAAATATTTTTTATCTGTTATCATTTGGATTTATTACTGTTTATTCTTCAGACAGATTTTTTCTGCATCAATCAACCTATTAATTGAAATCAACTCTCTCTATAGAAGTCAAGCATTTCGACGATTGTTTTTTCTTCGACTGTTTGGTTAATGAGAGCATTGCCAATGTCGGCCAACAGAGTGAAATTGATATTGCCTGATTCGTTTTTTTTGTCGTGCTTCATTAATTCGCACAGACGGGGATAATCGACGCACGAAATAGGAAAAAGGCCATAGTGGTCACGGATAAACCGGATGGTTTGTCGCATTTTGTCAGCAGGGAAACGGGCGAGACGATGCGAAAGGTAAAGTTCACAAATCATGCCGTAAGCGATGGCGTATCCGTGCAGCAAGGGCGTTTGCTTTTCGAAGGAGAAACTTTCGAAAGCATGACCGGCAGTATGACCGACATTCAGCGCTTTGCGAATGCCTTGTTCGAAAGGATCTTCTTGGACGATTCGTTCCTTGATACTGACTGAAGCGGCCAGCAATTCTTGGAGCTTTTGGTAATCGACAGTATTCAGGTCGAAATTCAGCAATTCTGCCCAGTGCTGTTGCGAACTGATGAGGCCGTGTTTCAGCATTTCGGCATATCCGGAGAGCAGGTTTTGCCTGTCGAGTGTTTGGAAGAATTTAGTATTGATAACCACAACTTTTGCCGGACAGAAGGCGCCAATTTCATTCTTCAGCCCGTCGAAATTAACTCCTGTTTTTCCGCCTACAGCCGCATCAACAGCTCCCAGCAGCGAAGTCGGAATGTTGATGCAGGCGATTCCCCGCTTGAACGTTGCAGCGACAAA
>JAITHZ010000262.1 GCA_031279795.1 Bacteroidales bacterium | reverse complement strand
GGACATCAGGTTGAAAGCAAAAGCAAATAAAGACGGTGTACTACTTGACTGGACAAGCACTGCCGACAAAAAAATCGAAAAAATATTAGTTTACAAATCCATAAACAACGAACCCATGCGTTTGTATCAACAAGTTTCCGGCAGCCATTTTGTAGATACTGCTACCGCCAATGAATTTGGAATAACTGTGAAATACAGAATAAAAGCTGTTTATGAAGATGGAAGTACATCAAATTTCAGCAACGAAGCAAAAGCCAATAATTAATTAGGAATTAAGAATTAGGAATTAAGAATTAGGAATTAAGAATTAGGAATTAAGAAACCTCGTAATTCCTAATTTCTTATAGATTTTGCGACACTAATATATTGCGATATGTTTTTCACAAAACCTTGTGTTTTAGGAATCAAATGAACGCCACAACTCTCAACTCTCAATTCTCAACTCTCAACTCTATTTATTGTACTTATTACAATATTTAATTATTTGATAATCAATGCATAAAAAATATTTTATCATTTTATTGTTATTTATTCGGAAGAAATTTATACATTTGCAATCGGAAATTACTGAGATTTTATGGCAACGAATTTTATACATACATACGTTTCTGTCGATTGTGTTATTTTCGGATTTGAACATAACATGCTGAATATCTTGCTGGTGAAAAGAGATGCAGATATGGAAGATGCTAAAAACCTGAAACTTCCCGGAAGCCTTATTTATGACAACGAAGATGTTGACGACGCCGCACAGCGGGTACTGTATGAACTTACAGGAATTAAACGCATGACGCTAAGACAGTTTCGATGTTTTGCCGATCCCGAAAGAGCCAGCAGCGAAGTTGATAAGAAGTGGCTGAACAAGGCCTATCAGCCCAATATTGAACGATTGATTACCGTTGCCTATTTATCGCTCTGCAAGATTAACCGAAAATTAACCAACGTTTCCAAATACAAACAGACACAATGGCTGCCAGTGACGGAAATTCCACCGTTGCCATTCGACCATAATAAAATCATTAAAGATGCTTTAATTGAAATCCGCACATGGATAGACCGCGACCCTGCAATTATTTTTGAACTGTTGCCGGTCAAATTCACCGTCAGTCAGTTGCATAAACTGTATGAAACCGTTTACAATAAAAAAATTGACATTCGAAATTTTCATAAAAAAGTGGCAGCCATGACATACGTCGTTTCATTGGATGAGCGACAAACAAATGTATCACATCGAGCTGCGCGGTTTTATAAATTCGATAGAAAGCTGTACAGAAAACAACAAACAACGATGTCATAACTAATATTTAATATTTAAAAACTATTGCCATGTATTTAATCGGATACGATATTGGTAGTTCTTCCGTAAAAGTCTGTTTAGTTGAAGCAGAGTCGGGAAAAATTGTAGCTTCGGATTTTTATCCGAAAGAAGAAATGAAAATCACAGCCGTCAAGCCCGGGTGGGCGGAACAGGATCCCGCCGACTGGTGGAACAATCTGAAAACGGCTCACCATGCGGTGATGAAAAAATCCGGCGTTGATGGCGGCGACGTCAAGGCCATAGGCATTACCTGGCAAATGCACGGATTAGTGCTGTTAGACAAAGACCAGCAGGTGTTGCGTCATTCGATAATCTGGTGCGACAGCCGTGCCGTGCCGTATGGCGAAAAAGCCTTCAAAGCCATCGGAGAAGAAAAATGTCTCTCGCGGCTGCTCAATTCTCCAGGAAATTTCACCGCATCGAAACTGGCGTGGGTAAAAGAAAATGAACCACACATTTACGAAAAAATCGACAAGCTGATGCTTCCGGGAGATTACATTGCCATGCGGCTGTCGGGCGAGACAGGCTTGACCGTCGAAGGCCTTTCTGAAGGCATCTTCTGGGATTTCAAGGATAATCGGATTTCCGAAGATGTGCTGAATTTTTTTGACATTCCCGAAAGTTTTTTCCCCGAAATCAAACCAATTTTCGGCTGTCAGGGAAATGTTTCTGCAACCGCTGCTGCCGAACTGGGATTAAAGCCCGGAACTCCAATCACTTACCGTGCAGGCGACCAACCGAATAATGCCCTTTCGCTAAACGTATTCAATCCGGGAGAAATCGCGTCAACGGCCGGAACATCGGGCGTGGTGTATGGCGTGTCGGATAAGCTGGATTATGACCGGAAATCGCGCGTAAATACTTTTGCCCATGTAAATTACACCAAAGAACAAACCCGCTTGGGCATCCTGCTTTGCATCAACGGAACAGGCATACTGAATTCGTGGCTGCGACGGAATCTGGCTCTCGAAGGCCTTTCGTACAACGATATGAACGAACTGGCGGCGCAATCGCCAGTCGGCGCGAACGGCGTTTCCATCATTCCTTTTGGAAACGGCGCCGAACGAGCGCTGGAAAACCGCAATGTCAACTGTTCTATTCATGGCGTTAACTTCAACGTTCACGATAAGAAGGACTTACTGCGCGCGGCACAGGAAGGTATCGTTTTCTCATACGAATATGGCATGGAAATCATGAAAGGAATGGGAATGAACATCCGGCTGATTCGCGCCGGATATGCCAACATGTTTCTGAGTCCGGTATTCGTTCAAACGCTGGCCAACGTGAGCGGCGCAACTATCGAACTGTTCGATACCGACGGCGCTGCTGGCGCTGCAAAGGCTGCCGGAATAGGCGCTGGAATTTATGCTTCACATAACGAAGCTTTTGCTTCGCTTGTCAAATTGAAGGCTGTAGAGCCGGAAACGAGCAAAACCGCTGTATATCGCGAGGCCTACGAACGTTGGAAAGGTTTTTTGGATTAGGCGTTTTATTTACATTGTTAATTTTAATTCATACCTATATTTATTATTAAAAAAAGTTATTATGGAAATTTTAAAAGGAAGTAAGGAATTTTTCCAGGGAATAGGAAAAATCGAATTTGAAGGAAAAGAAAGTAAAAATCCGCTGGCCTTTCGCTGGTACGACGAAAATAAAGTCGTGGCAGGCAAAACGCTGAAAGAATGGTTGCGCTTCTCAATGGCCTACTGGCACACGCTGTGCGCTGAGGGAGGCGACCCGTTTGGCCCGGGCACAAAAAAATTCGCGTGGAACAGCGCTTCCGACGCTATCAGCCGCGCAAAGTACAAAATGGATGCAGCTTTTGAATTTATGACCAAAGCAGGTATTCCGTTTTACTGCTTTCACGATATAGACCTGGTGGAGGAAGGAAATTCGTTTGCCGAATACGAAAGCAACCTCGCGAAAATCGTTGAATACGCGAAGGAAAAACAAGCGGCCTCTGGCGTGAAACTCCTCTGGGGAACTGCCAATGTTTTCAGCAATCCGCGCTATATGAACGGCGCAGCGACCAACCCGAATTTTGCTGCCGTTGCCTGGGCTGGTGCGCAGATCAAAAATGCCATTGACGCTACCATTACGCTGGGCGGGGCAAACTATGTATTCTGGGGCGGACGAGAAGGCTATTTTTCGTTGTTGAATACCAACATGAAACGCGAAAAGGAACACTTGGCGCAGATGTTGACCCTTGCTCGCGACTATGCACGCAAACAGGGCTTTACGGGTACGTTCCTGATTGAACCGAAACCTATGGAACCAACGAAACATCAGTACGATGTGGACACCGAAACAGTTATCGGATTCTTGCGTTACTATGGATTGGACAAGGATTTCAAGGTGAACATCGAAGTAAATCATGCTACGCTGGCCGGTCATACATTCGAACACGAACTGCAGGCTGCCGCCGACGCCGGAATGCTCGGAAGCATCGACGCCAACCGCGGCGATTACCAGAACGGCTGGGATACCGACCAGTTCCCTGTCGACATCTACGAACTGACCCAAGCGTGGCTGGTAATCCTCGAAGCAGGAGGGCTGGGCAATGGCGGTACAAATTTTGACGCGAAAACTCGCCGCAATTCAACCGACATGGAAGACATTTTTATCGCCCACATTTCAGGCATGGACACTTTTGCCCGTGCATTGATTACGGCTGCCGATGTGCTGGAAAAATCGGATTACAGGAAACTCCGCACCGAACGTTACGCCTCGTTCGATTCTGGAAACGGCAAATCTTTTGAAGATGGTAAACTGACACTCGAAGACCTGCGCAACATTGCTGCCAAAAGCGGCGAACCAGTTCAAATCAGTGGAAAACAGGAACTGTACGAAGCTGTTATTAATATGTATATTTAACAAAAATCGCATTCTATTATCATGGAAAATAAGCAAAAGCGCGACTATAATTTGGGATATATAATTCCAATAACATTAGTTGCAACGATTGGCGGATTACTGTTTGGATACGACACAGCGGTGATATCGGGCGCCGAGAAAGGCTTGGAAGGTTTTTTTCTTCAAACGTCTGACTTCCAGTACAGCAAGGTACTGCATGGCATCACATCTTCGAGCGCACTGATAGGTTGCGTCATAGGAGGTTTCATTTCGGGAATCTTTGCAACCAGCTTCGGAAGGCGCGATTCACTTCGCATAGCATCTGTGCTGTTCTTCCTCTCGGCGCTCGGCTCATGGAACCCTGAATTTCTGTTTTTTTACCACGGCGAACCTACTTTCAATCTGTGGATTACTTTCAATCTCTACCGCGTTCTCGGCGGTATCGGCGTCGGTCTGGCGTCAGCTATCGTTCCGATGTACATCGCAGAGATTGCTCCGTCGCATATTCGCGGAACGCTTGTTTCGTGCAATCAATTCGCTATAATTTTCGGAATGCTTGTAGTGTATTTCGTTAATTATCTGATACTTGGCGACCATGCCAATCCGATCATTGATAAGACAGCGGAAGGAGTATTTTCAGTCAATTCAAGTTCCGACCCGTGGACTATTGCGACCGGCTGGCGGCTGATGTTTCTGTCGGAAGCCTATGTCGCCGCTGTATTTTGTGTGCTACTGTTCTTTGTCCCGCGAACGCCTCGTTATCTGGCTCTTATTGGTCAGAATGACAAGGCTTTAAGCATCCTTACGAAGATTAATGGCGCCACGAAAGCAAAACAAATTCTCGACGACATCACTGCGACATTGAAAGAGAAAACCGAAAAACTGTTTGCCTACGGGATTATTGTGGTCATCATCGGAATATTGCTGTCTGTTTTCCAGCAGGCAATCGGCATCAACGCTGTGCTATACTACGCCCCGCGCATCTTCGAGAGCGCTGGCGCCAACGGAATGCTTTCGACCGTCATTATGGGTTTCGTCAACATCTCATTCACAGTCGTAGCAATCATAACGGTTGACAAATTCGGACGTAAACCGCTGTTAATAATCGGTTCTATCGGCATGGCAGTCGGCGCGTTCGCTGTAATGCTTTGCGGGCAGTTTGGATTGATTGACCCCAACGCGGTCTCATCCGACGCCGCCCTGACATGGCGCAGCCTAATCCCGATAGTAGCAGTAATGGTTTACGCAGCTTTCTTCATGATGTCGTGGGGACCCATTTGCTGGGTGTTGATTTCCGAAATATTCCCCAACACTATCCGTGGCAAGGCTATAGCTATCGCCGTCGCAGCACAGTGGATTTTCAACTACATAGTGTCGTCGACTTTTCCGCCGCTCTACGACTTTAGTCCGATGGTGGCATACGGCTTGTATGGAATAATGTGCGTTCTGGCAGCGATTTTTGTCTGGCGGTTAGTGCCCGAAACCAAAGGTAAAACCCTGGAAGATATGAATAAACTTTGGAGGAATTGATCGTTGGAAAAATAAAGTTGAAAATGGAAATCTTTCCATTTTCAACTTTATTTATGTAATACGGCAAAATCTCATAACTGCGGAAGTGATCGCTTTTTAGCATCAATATTCCTCCTCGTTGAAGAAAAAATCTTCTTTACTCGGATAATCAGGCCAAATATCTTCCATACATTCATATACGTCGCCTTCATCTTCCATTTCCTGCAAATGTTCAATCACTTCGAGTGGTGCTCCCGAACGAATGGCGTAATCAATCAATTCGTCTTTTGTGGCAGGCCAGGGAGCGTCTTCCAATTTAGAGGCTAATTCTAATGTCCAATACATAGTCCAGCATTTTAATAATTACTTTTTCTGTTTTCGTTTAAAAAAGAGTGTGCAAAAGTATAACAAAAACAAATATATTCACCTTTTGGATTAAAATATTGACTACAAAATTCTCAAAATTATCGAAATAAAAGTATAATAAGCTAATTATAAGCATATTAATTATTGAATTGCCAAGTAATTTCTTTGATATTTTTCTGCAAATTTCCTTTTCTGGCTAAGATAAAAAAATAATCCGACAGCCGGTTGATGAAAATAAACGGACGCTGGTCTGGCGCTGTTGCTGTTTGCAATAATTCTGCAAACAGCCGTTCGACCCTGCGGCAAACGGTGCGGCAAACATGCGCCAGGGCAGCGGCCTTGCATCCCCCGGGCAGGATAAATTCACGTAGCGGCGGCAGCAGTGTGTCGATGCGGTCGATCTCACGTTCAATGCGGTCGATGTCTTCGTCTTTGACTATACTTTCGTTCTTTTGTGCGGTGGCCGATAAGTCGGTGGCCAGATAGCAGCCGACAGTAAACAGCTTTTGCTGGATGAAATTCAAAAAATCAATATCGTCGGCATCGGTAATCTCTGTGATCAGCAGCCCTGTGAAACTGTTCAATTCATCGACCGTGCCATAAGCATGTAAACGGATATGACTCTTGCTGACACGGGAGCCTCCGATCAATGAAGTTGTGGCATTATCGCCTGTTTTGGTATAAATTTTCATGTAAAATTCAAAAATAAATTTCAACGTTTCCGCAAAGGTACGAAAAAATCAGAAATTAACGATGATATTCTAACTCTCAATTCTCAATTCTCAATTCTCAACTTTTCACTATCTTTGCAGACGATAAATAACGTGAAATTAATAATTTGTAATGGCAAAAACGAAGACGGTCTTTTTTTGCAGGAACTGTGGCGCTGATTCTCCGAAATGGGTAGGGCGCTGTCCGGCGTGCGGTGAGTGGAACTCATTTGTAGAAGAAGCTGCTTCCAAGGTAGCTGGTGCGGCGAAAGGCGCTGGGTTTTCGGGTGATAAAATCAAACCTATTTTACTTGGAGATATTGAAACGTCGGAAGAGCCGCGTATTGACATGCACGACGGTGAATTGAACCGCGTGCTGGGCGGCGGGATGGTATCCGGTTCGCTGGTGCTGCTGGGCGGAGAACCGGGTATCGGGAAATCAACGCTCATTCTGCAGACAGTTATCCAGTTGAAAGAAAAACGAATTTTGTATGTGTCGGGAGAAGAAAGCGCACGACAGTTGAAATTACGAGCCGACCGCCTTTCCCCTAATGCGGCGTCTAACTGCTATATTGTGTGCGAAACGCTGTTAGAGGATATTTACAACGACATTCGCGATGTTCAGCCAGAACTTGTGATCATTGATTCTATTCAGACAATTTACAGTGAAACAGTCGAATCGTCGCCAGGAAGCATCTCGCAGGTGCGTGAATGTGCGGCATCGCTGCTTAAATTCGCCAAACAGACTGATACGCCGGTCATCCTCATCGGACATATCAACAAGGAAGGAAGCATTGCTGGACCTAAAATACTGGAACACATTGTGGATACGGTGCTGCAATTTGAAGGAGATCAGCAATACATGTACCGGATACTCCGCTCTATTAAAAACCGTTTTGGAAGCGCAGCAGAACTGGGAATTTATGAGATGCGGCAAAATGGGTTGAGAGAAGTCGCCAATCCGTCGGAACTGCTGTTTTCGCAGGAACATGCAGGGCTGAGTGGTGTGGCAATAGCTTCAGCTATCGAAGGGGCGCGCCCATTTCTGATTGAGACGCAGGCGCTTGTCAGTAGCGCCGCTTATGGTGTGCCGCAACGTTCGGCAACGGGGTTCGACATCCGACGGATGAACATGCTGCTGGCAGTGCTGGAGAAACGCGCCGGATTCAAGCTCACACAAAAGGACGTCTACCTGAATATTGCCGGTGGCATTCGCGTGAATGATCCTGCCATTGATTTGGCTGTGCTGTCGGCCGTGCTGTCGTCTAACATGGATATTGCGCTGGAGAAAGATTCCTGTATGACAGGGGAGGTCGGGCTTTCCGGTGAAATCCGTCCTGTGAATCGCATCGAACAGCGCATTTCGGAAGCCGAAAAACTGGGATTTAAACGAATCATAATTCCTGCCAACAATTTAAAGGGATTTGACCACAAAAAAACTGCTATCGAAATCGTCTCTGTCAAGAAAGCAGAGGAGGCTTTCCAACGCTTATTCGGGTGATTAGGGATTACTGATTACTGACCCAAACGTAAGAATTAAGAATTAAGAATTAAGAATTAAGAATTAAGATTCGTATCCCCTAATTCTTAATTCCTAATTCTTAATTCCTAATTCTTAATTCTTAATTCTCAATGTGGATTAATTCCGGCGACGGCTGCCCGCTGAATTGCCCATGCTACGGCATTCAGTTCCAAGGCTCCGTTACAGACATACTGCTCGCCTGGATTGCTAGCGCCACTTGCAGTGGAAGTTGTTACCCAGTATCCGAATGGTTTGGATTTTGGAAGTCCCGTTGCCTGATTGTAAATCGTAGGATAATCGGTTTTACTCGTATTCGTATCCCACTCCACAGCAGCACAGTCGCCAAAGTACATGAAATTTTTACTGTCGTTGTACCATACAATGGAATAGTCGGGATTCAGGTTTTTATTTGTACCGGGGTTGTTAACCGAGCAAATTTGCGTTGAACCTGGAGGCAATTGCGTAACGAACACCGAATTGCCTTCATCTTCTCCCCAGTATTTTCCTGAAAGATCTCCGAACGGGCCGTTTATAATTTGGTCGTTCGGGAGCGTATTTATCCGGTAATCATTCCGATAGCTCATGGATCTTACTGCAAGACCAAATGTTCCGGTCATGTTAATTGTTATCGAACCATCAATATTAGATACAACTCCATTGCCATACATTCCGGAGCCAAATATGCCATTGAGCAAGTACTTTACCTCAGCCTGCGTGCCGTTGCCCGCGCCAAAAATCAGCACGCCGCCTTTGTTTACGTAGTTAGCAAGAGTGGCAGACAGGTTTATATCAGGATTTATTCCATCGGCAAAATACAGCACTACATCGGGGTACTGTCCGCCGTTGTAACCGTTCCTGATAAGGGTTTCAGCGTTATTTGCAGTAGTACTGTTCCATAACATGGTGAAACTTTGTATTTTTACAACCCCTGCCTGAGAAAGTGCAGTAACGAAAGAATTTTTTCTCTTATCAGCATTCCATGTATGGGCGTCGTTCGCAAGACCGATAATGGCATACGTCATTGGTGGAAAGATAATGGGAATTGTTATGCTGCAGATATTGTTTCTTTCCGGAGAATTTGACAGAACAGTTATCGGAAAGTCATAATTCACCGTAGGTGTTCCATATCCTTGCAGGTTGACTGTTTTTGTCGTTCCCACGTCGCCTGCCAAAAAGATATCGCTGTATTCGAACCATATACCGTTAGTTACCGGCGTTTTTATCTCGCAGTACCCAGCAGTGCTTATGCCTACAGAAATGGAAATCGTGTTAGGATTCGGATTCGGACTCGACGTAAGCGGCGTATTTTTTTTGTATGTGCCATTAACAACAGCGTTTGCACAGTGAAGCGCATAAATGGCGACCTGGGGCTTTATGGAAATGCTGAAATTACAGGCGCCGCCTCCCGATGAAGAATCAAACGAAAAGGCATCTGTCCGGACAGCGGCAGGTTTACCCTGCCCGACAAGTTTCACGGTTTGCTGTCCGGCGCTCGTGAAAACGCCCTGCCCGACAAATGAATAGCCGTTATTGGGGTTGGAAGTGGCTACGATTGACCAGATTCCTTTCTTTGTAACATCAACAGTAAGCAGAACATAATGCGTGCCGTCTGTCGCGGTGTTTATGATATAGGTACCGTTTACGCTAATTGAACCGCACGAAACCGTAAACACGGCATTACCCAGCGTACCGCAAAGACTTCGCCATTCGTTTTCCGACCGCATGTAGTAGTTGTAACAGTCCTCGTCGATATTGTATATTATCAGCGAGTTGGCGGTAGATTTATTCGTTACATTGATTGAATTTCGTTGTGTCTCCGTCATGCGGGGTATCATAATACCGCGCGGTATGGTATCGCCTTGACTGTTTAACACGTTTTGGACGTCCAGATCAGTCAGCTGATTTGGATTCTCTGTATTGATCCCAATTGATTGAGAATAAACAAATGATGTTGTCAGATACAACCAGTTTAGAACCGTAATAAAAAAAACTTTTCTCATAAAAAACTGTTTAGTGTGAAAATATTTAATGGTAAAACATTGAATAACTAATTTCTCAATGTGGGTTAATTCCTGCGGTAGCTGCCCGCTGGATAGCCCATGCAACGGCATTCAGCTCCAGCGCCGCATTATAGACGTACTGATCGCCACGCGTGCTAGTCGCCCAGTATCCGAATTTTTTGCTTTTCGGAAGCCCCGACGCCTGATTGAAAATCGTAGCAAACCAGTCAGTATTGAGCGAAGTATCCCAGCGCGCGCAAACAGAATCGCCAAAATACAGGAAATTTTTGCTGTTGTTGTACCATACGATTGAATAATCGGGATGCAGGTTTTTATTATCACCCGGGTTGTAAGCCGAGCAGATTTGCGTTGAACCTGGAGGCAGTTGCGTAACAAACACCGAATACTGGTTGTCTTCGCCCCAGTATTTTCCTGAAAGATTTCCGAACGGGCCGTTTACAATTGAAACGTTCGGAAGTGTGTTTATCAGGTAAACATTTTGATCGCTTGCAGATCTCAAGGCAAGTCCCCACGTTCCGGTTGCAGTTACGGTTTGAGTGCCGGCGGCATTAACCGTTCCATAGCCATACATTCCCGATCCAAATATACCATTGAGCAAAAGCCTTACCTGCTCCTGCGAACTGTCGGCGGAGCCATAAATCAGTACGCCGCCTTTGTTTACATAGCTTGCAAGCGCAGTGGACAGCGCAGCAGTAGGCGCTGATCCGTAGGCAAAATACAGCACGATGTCGGGATATTTTCCGCCATTGCCACTGTTGAGCCAGTTTGCAGCAGTAGCCTGGGTGGAAGTATTCCACAATTGGGTGAAATTCTGTATTTTGACAATGCCTGTTGGCGAAAACGCTCCCTTAGAACTGTTGAAAGAATTTAATCTGTAATTTGTATCCCATGAATAGTCGTTATTACCGATAATGGCGTAAGTCATTGGTGGAAAGAGTATGGGAATGGTTATGCTGCAGGTATTGTTTCTTTCCGGAGAATTTGACTGTACAATAATCGGAAAGTCAGCATTCACCGTAGGCGTTCCCTTTCCTTGCAGTATGACTGTTTTCGTCGTTCCCACGTCTGTTGCCAAAAAGATATCGCTGGCTTCGAACCATATCCCGTTAGTTACCGGCGTTTTTATCTCATAGAACCCAGCAGAGCTTACGCCAACCGAAATGGAGATCGTGTTAGCCTGCGGACTCGGAAGCGACGTAAGCGGTGTATTTTTTTTGTATGTGCCATTAACAATAGCGCTTGCGCAGTGAAGTGCATAAATGGCAATCTGTGGCTTTACGGAAACGCTGAAAGTACAGGCAGTCGTTCCTGACGAAGAAGCGAGTGAAAACACGTCTGTCCGTACAGCGACAGGTTTACCCTGCGCGACAAGTTTAACGGTTTGCTGTCCGGTACTCGTAAAAACGCCTTGCCCAACAAATGAATAGCCGTTAATGGGGTTGGAAGTTGCCATGATTGACCAGATTCCTTTCTTTGTAACATCAACCGTAAGCAGAACATAATGCGCGCCGTTCGTTTCGGTGTTTGCGATATACGTCCCGTTTACGCTGACTGAACCGCACGTAATCGTAAACACGGCCTTGCCCGGCGAGCCGCAAAGACTTCGCCATTCGCCTTCCACACGCATGTAGTAATTGTAACAGTCCTCGTCGATATTATATACTATCAATGAGTTTGCTAGCGATTTATTCGACACGTTGATTGCATTTCGCTGTATTTCCGTTACGCGGGGAATCATTATACCACGCGGAATGGTATCGCCCTGACTGTCTATCATGTTTTGTATATCCAGATCGGTCAGCTGATTTGGATTTTCCGTATTGATTCCCACTGTTTGGGAATTGACAAACGTTGTTGCTAACAACAAGCAATTTAAAATTGTAATAAAAAAAACTTTTCTCATAAAATATAATATTTAGGATAAATGTAATTATCCCTATAACGCATAAAAAAGGGAAATTGTTTATTCATAAATACTGAATTTTTCACACTGATTTCACATAATATGAGTTAATAGATTGTTAATAAAACAATTAGTTTCGATGTTAAAAATATATAATGATTAAATAGAGCAAAAGAAAAAAATATTATTAAATAATTTATGTGATATAAGTATTAAAAAGCTCGCTGATGTTTTATAAAATGTAGTTAAATTCTTCTGTATAAATTAATTAATTGAATTGTTAAATAGATATTCCATTACATAATAATACAATGGGGAAATTCGCCACTAAAATTAATTTGATAAATTTTAATGGGATAAAATTGTATATTTATGTATGTGAAATGTATATTTATTCGAAATATAATCGCAATAAGATAGAAATTAATTGCTAAAAAATGATTTTGATTATTTTCCACTTTTCCATATAGTTATATTCAAAAAATAGAATTTTGGCGGAAAATTAATATGTATTTTTCATCTAATTTTTTGTACTTTTCTTCAATTTTTAATACCGAAATTAGTGATTAGTGGTTATAGGGCGGATTAAAAATAAATAACCTATAACGGTAAGTTCCGCAGGGACGACACTTTATTAATCGTTTAACGAATGCATTCGCGTACCAAGTCCCGCAGGGGACGGTACTTAATAAAGTGTCGTCCCTGTATTCCTTTTTTCCGAAACTGTTATATCTTGCTTATTTCGCACCACTAACCATTAACCACTAATCTTGTATAAGATGTCCTCCATTTCAGGATATAGTTCCCTGCGGGCATTTGAACTGGTATTTCCAGTCGGTTGGAGTTGATTGGGATGAGAAATCGTTTTACTAACTGTCCTATCGTATTATACATGTCGAGTGTTTCGGTTGCTGCGGGAATGTCAGGCAATGTTACTGCGATTGTGCTGCCAGCTTTCGCCGGATTCGGATACATCCGCAAGCCGTCATGTTGCAGGCTTTTATCAATGGACGCAGGAGCAGCAATGACAAATGCAACTGGCGAAGTCTGTACGGATTCGTAGTGGGCAGTTGCGTCAATTTTTGCTTTTACATAAAATGTTCCTGCGTCTGTCGGTTTGGCTGTCGATGCAAATGTTCCTGCAGGTGATGCATCATAATAATAGGTAACGGTTCCGTTTTCGGGGTTGTTTGTTACGGTTGGCGAATTGGCAGGCTCGCCTGCTGCCCAGCCAGCAAGTTGTACGCTTGTGAAAAAAGTAGCTTCAAAGGCGCCAATATTCACTCTGTCGCCCCCCAGCCGAAGCGCGTCCTTGCCGGAATAGCGGTCGACAGGATACCATGCGCCGAAAAAATCGTAATACGTGTTGTACAATGGCGTATATGGCGGTGGTGTAAGCGAACAATCGCTGTTGTTCCAAGCGTCAAATCCGTCGAGAGCGAGTCTGTAAAGTTCGTTGCTTCCTGCATCAATACAAGGGCTTCCCATTTTCAGGGTGAATGTCCCCAGGCTTCCTATCCATGGATGCGACGGCGTTGAGATGAATCCCGGATCGAATCCTGGCACAGCGGCGTTCAAACCTCCGGACGCCGATAAATCAACGTCCTGCAGCAGACTGTTATTCCAGGTCGTTGTGCAGTCGTTGTCGTTGTGTACGTTTACGATCCCAGCATGTGTTGTCACATTGTTCCAGAAGATTGAGTTGTTCACAACCGGATGGCACCAGTAATAGTTGTACATTCCGGCAGCGCCTATTCCGCCGTAATTCCCGACTATGGTGGCATTGGTCAGGGTTGGCGAAGCCCGTTCGTTTTGTATTCCAGCTCCATATCCATTCGAAAGCGAACCTAAATTGGCGTGTACAAGCATATTGATGTAATGCGGATTGGTTGGCGTTCCACCGGCATAGAGGTTCAACGGTCCGGAATTGGAGATTGCAGCTCCGATGCCGGCTTCATTTTCCGAAAGAATAATGTTTTTGAATTTCGGACTGTCGGTTACGTACATTCCTCCGCCTTGGGATGCAAAATTCTTAAAGAAATACAGATTGTAACCTCTAAAATCAGGCGAATTGATGCAATACAAGCCGCCTCCTTCAAAAGCGCCATTCCGTCGAATTTCCAGGTTGCTGATACGTGCGGCCGAAGCATTGGCGCAAATACCAGCTCCGGTATTGTCGTTGACCGCTATTCCGTTTACGATGATTTGTCCTGCTCCCTGATGCAAATAATAGCCGCCTCCGGAGATGCTAAAACCATCCAAAACGGTTTCTTTCGAATTTCCGGCTGAAATGACCACATGAAATGCATTTTCTGTAGAGAACTGATGAGAGGAATCGTTTCCGTGATCATCATTGTTATAGTCTCCACTAAGGGTGGTTCTGTTGACAATCCAGTTGCGCAGGCTGAAATCCGTTTCGTTGCCGGAAAATCCACCGTAAACTTTGACGCCCGATTTCAGCACAAAGGCGTTGTGTTGGTCAACTGGATTGGCGTTTACTCCAGTGGGAGCGGTCTCTGTCCAGTTCGAAGCGCTGTGAGTCGGCAGGTAGGTTCCTGCTGCCACGAATATGGAATCACCCGGTGCAGAGATGTTAATCATTGCCTGCAAATCGTTTGAGGCTTCGTTCCATGAACTGCCGTTGCCCTTACCGGTTGGCGTAACATAACGTATGACAGCATTCACTGTTAGGGTCGAAAACAGAAACACAGTCATAAATATGCTCTTTATAAGTGTTTTATTTAAAACGTGAGCATTAAAAAGGGTATTACTTCCTCTCATTTATTCCAATTTTTTTTTTTAAATGTTTCTATATAACAATCTTTGTTGTCTTTTGGTTGAATATTTAAAAAAATTATTCTTCCCGTATTGCATCAATGGCCTTCACTTGCAACGCTCTGTAAGCTGGCAAAGCTCCGGCCAGTATTCCGCTGAACAGCAAAATCATCATGGCGCCAACTGCAACATTGAAGGCAATAATCATGTTGCCAAAAAAGACGTCGTCGGAAGCAGTCTGTTGAATGGCAGAATCCACCAGCGATACAAGCCCGACGCCCAGACATAGACCCAGTATTCCAGACAGAAAAGTCAGCAGCAGACTTTCGGCAATGATTTGTTTCAGAACAGTTGTCGGCTTTGCACCCAATGCGCGTCGGACGCCAATTTCTTTTGTGCGTTCACGGATAGAAATAAGCATGATGTTGCTCACGCCAATTACTCCGGCCAGCAGCGTTCCCAACCCCACAAACCAAGTGATGGCGGCAATTCCCAGAAACAGATTGTCGAACATTTTGAACTGTTCTTCGATATTGAACGAACCGACCGCTTTTTTATCGGTAGGAGCAATTCGGTTGTTTTCGCGCAACACTGCGCCGATTTTTTCTTCAAGTACTTTGGCGTCCACGCCGCGCTTTGCGGTAGCTCCAAGAAAATGTACTACATCGCCTTCATTGTTCACCTGTTGCATGGTAGAAAACGGAATGTTTACTGTTTCGTCGGGATTTCCGCCAATGCTGATGTTTGACACACCGATTGCTACGCCAATCACCTGATAATAAATCCCGTTCACGCGAATGTATTCTCCAACCGGATTTCCGCGACCGGGGAAAAGTTCTTCGTAAACCCGTTTTCCAAGAACGCAGGTTTTTCGTTTGTAATGAATATCCAGGTCGTTGATAAACCGTCCGAAGCGGAGACGTTGCTGTTCAATTTTTGTAAACGACGGATAAAGTCCGCGTACGTCATACGTGCCGGAACGGTCGTTTCGGACAACGTTGTTTGTACTGTTGCTTCCCCAGAGCATTGGCGAGATGTATTCCAGTTCCTGCACGTTCCTCTTGAGGAGATCTACATCTTTGTTGTGCAGATTCCAGCGACGTCCTTTGCGAAGTCCCATATAGGGTTCGCTGGTGGTTGATGTGTAAAAAAAGCAGGAGTTTGTGGCAAATCCGTCGAGGCCGCCCATAATTCCGTTTTGCAGTCCGCTGCCTGCGCCGAGCATCACCACAAACATGAATATTCCCCAAAACACGCTCAATCCTGTCAGAATGCTTTTGCCTTTATTTCGCGAGATGGTTCCCCATATTTCGTTTAATCCATCTAAATCAAACACTTTTTCAAAAATTAAGAATTAAAAAATATGAATTATTCCGTTCTCATAGCTTCGATTGCGGTAACCCTCACCGCTTTGTATGCAGGCGCAAGACCGGCCAGTACGCCAGCAACAACCAATGCCAGCGTAGCGCCAAAAGCCACATTCAAATCTACAATCGGATCTTTGAAAACGGTGAGTTCCATTCCAAAATCTGTTACAGTTTTTTCGGTATTTTCAAGAATGTAATTTGCTGTTTCACTGGCAAATATTCCCATAACCATACCCGTATAGCCAAAAATGCCGGTAATCAGCAGCGATTCCATAAAAATCAGTTTAAGTATGGAAACAGGCTTTGCTCCAAGCGCTTTTCGAATACCAAATTCTTGCGTCCGTTCGCGAACGGTAATCAGCATGATGTTGCTCACGCCAACAATTCCGGCAATGAGCGTACCGATGGCTATGAACAGGATAAAAATGTTTATTGCGTTGAAAATAGACAGCGTCTGAAGGTAATCTGTCAGTGAATCGCGGATATAAATTGCTCCTTCGTCGCGCTGGTCGAACTGGTGCAGCCCGGCCATTTGTTTGCGCAACCCATCAGTAAACGTTTTGTTTTGCTCCACATCGTTCAGCCCAGTGACCGTAAAGTTCACCGAACTTACGCCCCAGCCTTTGTTAAACAGCTGTTGAGAGGTGGTAAACGGCAAATAGGCCGTTTCGCCCCATTCATCACTTTCGCAAATACCAATAACCTTGAAAACGATGCCATTTACAGCGACATCTTTTCCTATAG
>JAITHZ010000110.1 GCA_031279795.1 Bacteroidales bacterium | reverse complement strand
AGGCAATGGCAGCGTTTCAACGCTGTATCCGTAATCCTGCACAATATCAAGAGAGTCACTACAGGCACAGACGATGCAGGCAATGAGCATCGTGTATAAAAAGAAGATAATGTCTTTTTCATCTTTGTGTGTTTTGAAAAAAAGCATCGAAAACAACTTGCATGTGATTTTTTTCGTATTTTTGCACTCATGTTTCATCAAAAAATAAAACGATATGGATAACAGAATATCATTTGAACTGAACGACGCCGATAAACAGGCGATACTGGCGGCGATAGGCGTATTGAACGAAAAATTATTGCCCCACTTAGTGGAACTGGCTCAGGGCGAGGCTCGCGAATTGCCTACGATGGGCGACAAATCGTACGGATTTGTTTTTAAGGCGCTTGAATTTGCCACGTTCATCGATGTGTCGGAATTTGAAAAAGACGTGAATACGGTTGGCTTGCTGCGCGAATTTTACGTGCCGCTGTTGCAACTCGCCAAAAAAGTGCACGACACGATGACGCTTGCCGGCAGCGAGGCTTACGTGTCGGGGCTGACCTACTACGGTTCGAGCAAAGAAGGACAGAAACGGAAACTTCCAAACTCCGTACTGATTGTAGAGGAATTGGGCAAGCGTTTTCCCGGACGTTCAAAGACCAAAAAGGAAGAATAACCGGAACATTGCCATGCACAACTCCCTTGTTTCAATCGGCGAATACGAGCATGACAGTCCGCAAACGGGATTTTCCGCTCGACGGGAGCAATATTGCGGTTGCCAACCGCAATATTGCTGTCCGCAACTTCGACCTCGCGTTGCACGAGCGCGGATATTGCCGTCCGAAAACGGAATTTTCCAGTCGGCGACGGAAACGTTTCGATTGAAAAGGGAAATTCTCCGGTCGGCAAACGGAATTTCGAGCGGCAAAACGGGTGTAATTCCTGTTTTCAAACGGAATGTTGCGGTGAAAAACCGCAATATTGCCGTCGGCGAAAGGATGATCGAAGTCGGCGACGGGAATGAAGGGATAAAATGATTCGCGGAGTTCAAAATATGCAGAGAAAATTACAGACAAACAACAAAAAAGGTACGAAGAAATAAGGTGCGGGATGACAAGCAGGGAAATAGAAAGTAACGTTAAACAAATCATTGAGAACTTCTCGAAAGACGAATTTATTTTTGACCTTTTAGTCGCTTATGGCATTTCTAAAACTTCCGTTGCAAGATTGAAAAAGGGAGATTTTAACCTGTCCGCGATTGAAGGCGAGGTTTTGTACAAAAAGAAAATTTTCTTTAAAGAAACAACTGCGGATAAACTTCTTAGCGCCATTGAATCCTTTTCTGTCGAACAACGGATATTGAAACACAGTCCGCGGTTTATTATTGTAACCGATTTTGAAACATTAGTTGCAAAAGACCTGAAAACAAAGAAAAATCTGGATATTCGGATTGTAGATTTGCCCAACTATTTCGATTTCTTTCTTCCGCTGGCAGGCAGCGAAGTGTACAACACAAAAAACGACAATAAAGCCGACAGGGACGCCGCCTACAAGATGGCTATACTGTACGACAGTCTAATCAACACAAACGACGATTTATACCGTTCAAAAGAAAGCATACATCATCTGAATATCTTTTTATCGAGGATTCTATTCTGTTTTTTTTCCGAAGATACCGATATTTTTGAAGGTGAAAGTATTTTTACAAACACGCTTGTACAGCATACCGCCGGCGACGGGAGCGACACCCATATTTTTTTGAACGATCTTTTCGAAAGATTAAATTCCAAAGACAGCAGCCGCTTTCCTGCGTATCTGGCAAAATTTCCTTATGTCAATGGCGGTTTATTCAAGGACGCCATTAATTCTCCGATCTTTACCTCCAAATCAAGAAAAACGCTGATAGAATTGGGCGAACTGAACTGGCAGGATATCAATCCCGACATTTTCGGTTCCATGATTCAGGCGGTAGTATTACCCGAATACCGAAGCGATTTGGGCATGCACTATACCTCGGTAGAAAACATCCTGAAACTTATCTGTCCGCTCTTTTTGGATGAACTGTACGGCGAATTTGAGAAATATCAAAACAATGAACAGCAGCTGCGAAAGTTAATTTTCAGAATATCGAAGATAAAGTTCTTCGATCCGGCTTGCGGCAGCGGTAATTTTTTAATCATTACATACAAGGAAATTCGGTTGCTGGAGATAAAAATCCTTCAAAGAATCATTGAAATAAACGCCAATCCGCGCATTGAATTTACGCAAATACAACTGTCGCAATTTTATGGCATTGAAATAGACGATTTTGCCCGCGAAATGGCAATCCTTTCGCTCTGGCTGGCAGAACACCAGATGAATAAAATCTTTGAAGAAAGGCTTTTCGACTATGGACGCTCCAAACCCATCCTTCCACTGAAAAAAGCCGGTAAAATTGTTCAGGGAAATGCTGCCCGCAAAGACTGGACAGATGTTTGCCCCATTGCTGAAGACGATGAAGTTTATATTATCGGTAATCCCCCCTATCTGGGAGCGCGGCGACAGGACGCCGAACAGAAAGCAGATATGGATATTGTGTTCCACTCATTCAGAAAATACAGGGACTTGGACTATATCTCAATTTGGTTTTATAAAGCAAAAGAGTACATTTCAGGCAAAAATGCAGAAGCTGCCTTTGTATCTACTAATTCTGTTTGTCAGGGAGAACAAGTATCTTTATTATGGCCTCATATTTTGAACGGACAAATCGAAATCGGATTTGCATATCATTCTTTCAAGTGGACAAATAATGCAAAAGGAAATGCCGGCGTAACTGTAATCATCGTTGGATTACGCAATGTATCCAATAGAGAAAAATATTTGTTTGATGAAAATATAAAAAGACAAGCAAAGAACATTAATCCATATCTGCTGAACTACACGAATGTAGCCGTAAAGAGTAGAAGTAAGCCGATTTCAAACTTTCCGGAAATGAATTTTGGCAGTATGCCCAACGACAATGGCGCTCTTCTATTAAATGAAGATGAAAAAAATGATTTAATATACCAAGACAAGGAAACATCAATATTCATAAAAAAGATTTCCGGAGGTGCTGAATTTGTTAAAGGAATCAATAGATATTGTTTGTGGATCGAAGGAAATAAATTGGAAAAGGCGTTAAATATTCCTTCAATAGCGGAGAGGATCAAGAAAGTTGAAAAGCACAGGCAAAATAGTAGAAGAATTACCACTCAGGAATTAGCTGATACTCCTTATGCTTTTGGTGAAATAAGACATCAAAATACCGATTCGATAATAATTCCAAGAGTTTCTTCTGAAAAAAGGAAATATATACCTATGGGATTTTTAAATGGAGAAACCATAATTGCAGATTCCGCAATTGCTATTTATCATGCTCAACCTTGGCTTTTTGCCGTCATAACTTCGCGTATGCACATGGTTTGGGTAAGGGCTGTGGGCGGTCGATTGAAAACAGATTACCGGTAGTCAGCCAAGCTATGTTACAATACTTTTCCTTTTCCCGACATTGACATCAGGCGAAAGGAAACCCTCAATTTGTATGTGTTTGCAATTTTGGACGAAAGGGCAAAATATCCCGAAAAAACAATGGCGCAATTATACGATCCCAAAACAATGCCCGACGGATTAAAAAAAGCACATCGGGAATTGGACGAAGCCGTTGAACAATGCTATCGAATACAGCCTTTTACAACCGACACCGAAAGACTGGAGTTTTTATTTCGGCTTTATGAGGAAATGCTGCAAAAAAACACCCTGTTCGCCAAGCCAAGGCGAAAAAGAAAATCGAAAAAATAATACGACATGACAAATTTAGTTGATGTAACATATAATCAGACAGGTAAAAGCAAGCAAACAAATGCTTTGGGGATGCGTGAAATGCAGGAAAAGGCTTTCAAAGCCAATACTGCTCAGTATCTGCTAATAAAAGCTCCGCCGGCTTCGGGCAAGTCCCGAGCGCTTATGTTCATTGCGCTGGAAAAACTGCATCGTCAGGGAATAAAAAAAGTGATTGTAGCCGTGCCGGAAAGAGCGATTGGAGCCTCTTTCAGCCCCACCGAATTAAAAAAATCCGGTTTTTTTGCAGACTGGAATACTGCACCTCAATATAATCTTTGCACTCCGGGTTCCGAAAAAACCAAAGTATCCGCTTTTCTCAATTTTTTAGAAAGCGATGAGCAAATTTTAATCTGTACCCATGCCACACTGCGATTTGCTTTCGACGGGCTGGACGAAAAACGATTGAATGACGCTTTGATTGCTATTGATGAATTTCATCACGTTTCGGCAGACGGCGATAATCGACTGGGCGAAGTGATGAGGAATATTATGGCAAAATCCAAAGCACATATTATTGCCATGACCGGTTCGTATTTCAGAGGCGACAATATCCCGGTATTATTGCCCGAAGACGAAGCCCGGTTTACCAAAGTAACCTACAATTACTACGAACAGCTGAACGGATATGAATTTCTGAAATCATTAGGCATTGGATACCATTTTTATCAGGGACGGTATTTTAAGCGACAGCCTGACAGGGAAATGTCGGCGCTGGAAGAAATTCTCGACGAAAACAGGAAAACAATCATTCATATTCCAAGTGTAAATTCGGCGGAATCATCTCGCGAGAAATACGAAGAAGTCAATCACATTATCGATGCTTTAGGCGATCTGGAATATCAGGATGAGAAAACAGGCGTTTTGCACATTAAAAGCAAACGCACCGGCAAAATGCTGAAAGTTGCCGATCTGGTGAATGACAATCCCAAGGCGAGAGACAAAATAACAGCGTATTTACGGGAAATAAACTCGCCGGACGATATGGATATTATCATAGCGCTGGGTATGGCAAAAGAAGGGTTCGACTGGCCTTATTGCGAACATGCGCTGACAGTCGGCTATCGCGGTTCGCTCACCGAAATTATCCAGATTATCGGCAGGGCTACCCGAGACAGCCATAACAAAACGCACGCGCAATTCACCAATTTGATTGCGGAACCCGACGCCGAAAATGAAGAAGTGAAAGTGGCAGTCAATAACATGCTCAAAGCAATTACGGCGTCATTGTTGATGGAGCAGGTTTTAGCCCCCAATTTCAATTTTAAGCCTAAAAAATCGGACGATGACGACGATGATGATGAAAATAACGATGAAAATACGATAAAAATACGGGGGTTCAAACTGCCGACTTCCCAGAGAGCCAAAGATATCATCGAAACAGATTTGAATGATTTGAAGGCTCGCATCCTGCAGGATGAGCAAATGCTCAAAGCCATGCCCGGAAATATCGCACCGGAAGTTATCAATACCGTTTTGATACCTAAAATTATACGGGAGATATATCCTGACTTGAATGATGATGATGTTGAAGCGGTACGCCAATACGTAGTCGTGGATTCCGTTATTAAAAACGGAACGATAGAAGAACAGGGCGGGAGAAAATTTATAAGAATGGCGGGCAGTTTTGTGAATATTGACGATATTCATATCGACCTGATTGATCAAATCAATCCATTCCAGAAAGCTTTTGAAATCCTGTCCAAATCCGTTACTGTCCGCGTCTTTAAATTGATCTACGAACATATTCAATCGGTTAAGATTGAAATGACGGAGGAGGAAGCCATATTGTTATGGCCTAAAATAAAAGAATGGAGAGAGAAAACAGGCGAAGCTCCCAATCTGCAATCTTTCGACCCGAAAGAAAAAAGAATGGCTGAAGCCGTAATATTTTTAAGAGAATTAAAGAGACAGAGAACACTGAATGGACAATAAGATAACGATAGATGATATTTTTAATGACGATGATTTTGGATTATTGGACTCCGCGCCTCAATCATCCCATATAAAATCGGCAGACGACAGACTCATTGATTCGTTTGAAGAAATCAATGTATTTGTCGACAAACATAACAGAGAGCCAAACTCGTCAAGCATGTCCGAGTACGGATTACGGGCGAGGCTGAAAACATTTAGAGAAGATGAGAATAAAAAAAAGATATTAAGACTGTTCGACCGACATAATTTACTCGGACATGCAGAGGTGAAAAAATTGACTGTTGATGATATCTTAAATGATGATGACGACGACTTGTTGGATACGGATAAAGAATTGTCTATCTTCAGATACAAACATATACCAAAGCCGGAGGAAAGAGCCGAAGCGGATTTTGTGGCGCAAAGAAAACCCATGAAAGAAGAAGATTTCAAGCCGTATGAAGCCATGTTTCAGAAAGTGCATCAGGAAATCAAGGCAGGGAAAAGAAAAGTCAAACCGTTCAGAAATATAGAAAAAAACCTGCATCCGGGTAATTTTTACATCATTGAGGGCGTGCTTTTGTATTTGGAATCTGCGGAATTGGAAACAGAAGTAAGGCAGTTAAAATCCGGGAATCGGGTCAGGAAAGATGGCAGAACTGTAACAATCTTTGAAAACGGCACATCCAGCAATATGCTTTATCGGTCATTAGGCAAGCAAATCCAAAAAAACGGCAAACTTGTAACTAATACCGACAGATATGCGGAAACAGAACTGTTTGTCAATGCAAATCTTGTAAAAGAAGAGGATATTCAAACCGGATGGGTTTATATATTAAAGTCAAAATCTCAAAATCCGGAGATTGCCAATATCAAAGATTTATACAAGATAGGATTTTCAAGTGTACCGATTGACGACAGAATAAAGCATGCCAAAAATGAAGCTACGTATTTATTTGCCGAAGTACAGAAAGTCAGAAGTTATCGTTG
>JAITHZ010000224.1 GCA_031279795.1 Bacteroidales bacterium | reverse complement strand
CATGGCCCGTTTGGTACGGGAATGTCGACTGCGAACCATGCAACAAAGGTTCGTCCTCTGAACGACGCGGTTGCTTTCTGGCAATTGTATGACAGAATGACTTGTTTTTCACCGGAAATTTTCCAGTCAAATACAGGCAATGTTTCTTCATACATGTAACTGATTCCGCTGAAACCTCCAAGCATTGAGGCAATATCCGTAACAGTTTCTTTTCCTTTCGGATAGTTCTTGAATACTTCGTAGCTCCATGCGCCTTCCTGTTTCGTGTTCAGGTAATCGTCATGTTTTTTCAGATAAGCAACTACAAATGCATTGTAATCAAGCGCATACTGGCTGTAATATTTGGAAACTGTTTTTCCGATTAACAATACCTGCAAATCCGTTGATTTTTCGCCCGGCTTGAGCGTATCCTTCACATACGTCAGCTTGTAGGTATATTTCAAGGAAGCAGAGTCTACAACATCATATTTTCCCAGGTCTGCGTAACAGGAAATGTAATTAAAATGCTGTGCTTGCGATTCAGCAGAAAAAAGAACAAAAAGAGCAACAATAATCTTTTTCATAATTTTTGTTTTTTTGTTTGTTGATTTTATATTAATTGAATTATTTAAAGTCGTTAATTTTTGTGTAATCATACGATAATTCTCAGAATAAACCTTCATTTCAATTTAAACCTTGCTTTCAGCAATATACTGGCCGGACGGATCCGGTAAACTGACTGATATTCGTTCATGCCGTCATGGGAACTCCGTATGTAATTTTTTACATTCAACATGTTGTTCCAATCCAGTTCAAAATGGATTTGCTTCCAGCGATAATTTAAATGGATATCGCTAAAATACACTAATTTATTGCTATGAAATGCATTACTGTAATATTGTTCCAGCCGTGCGCCAAGCCAGAGCTGCTCCGACAGCTTAAACGCAATATTCAATGTATTGGTAAATACATGAACCGGCTTAAATGTTTCCTGCTTTTTTATCCGCGAATGGCGCTGCTGCCAGTCTGTAGCAAGTGATACGGTAAGAAAATGAACGGGTACAATGTTTAATTTTCCTGAAAGATTCAACATATCCGTAGTGTAATTCACCAGATTATCCTGTCGGACAACTTGCGAAGCATTCACCTGCCACGAAGCGCCGAAATCGATGTTCAGTCTCATCCAGTCAAATCCTTTGCCTGCCTTGCCGACTACTCCGCCAATACTGCTTTGGGTTGGCTGAAAAACCAATGAACTGACCTGCAAGTTATTTTCAAAATGTTGGGAATAAATAATGCTATTTTTATTCATGCTATAAAATACGGTCGCATTTGTAAAAAATTGCTTGATAATATTTTTATAAGCAAAATCTAACGAATGATAACTGCCGTGAAAATCTGCCAAATGGCTGTTGTATTGATTCAGATAACGGTAGTTTTCCAGTAAAAATCCGCTGTACAGTTCGTTTATCCCGTTCATTCCATTATAGAAAGATGTATTTGCATTTATTTCTATTTTCGAATTCAGTATATATTGAATATAAATTGATGGTTCTAAATATAATTTATTTGCTGATTCGTTATTTATTGTGTAAATTTTATTTTTTAACTGATAATGATTGTAATTCACCGGCAGGGTTGCATTCACTTTGAATTTACCTGTTTTGTAACTGAAATCTGCACCGGCATACATTTTATAATGAAAGCGACTTAGATTATTTTTCAGGCTGTCTGGCAGAAAGTTTGGCGTATTTCCTGACGCATCGCAAGGATAGAGTTCTGAATAGAGATTGTTTACCTGCATGTTAAAACCCAAAACCCAATACCGGACTAACGCTTATTTTTCCTATAAAAAATGGCGATAACCATGCAAAGCGGTTTTGCGAAACGAATGTATTGGCATGAACGTCCTGTTGCACACTGGAATACGGAGAACCATTATTTAGTCGGTCGGCGTATAGTCCGGGAGAAACGGTCAGGTTTTGTGTAAAATTTCTGAATCCGTTTTGGGACAAAATTTCAAACCCCGCTTTGTCTGTTTTAGCTATCCAGTGAAAAGTATACTCCATTTTTATACTCGGCTGGCGAAGCTGCTGATTGACCGTCGGTTCTGTCCAAATTGTGCCATTGTCGTTTTCCCACAAACTTTCCAGCCTGAAAAAATTATTCAGGTAGCGTGTTTCACTGTTTTCACTCAATCGAATTTCAGTTTCCAGGCGATTGGTATTGCGAGAAGAACGGATATTTTCGTCAACTATCAGCAAACTGTCGCTGGTAAGAAAATAGGACGAACGGGCTTCGCTTTCCCGTTTTTCGTAATCATTGTAGTAAATGACATTAAAGTTAAATTCCTTATTTTGTCCAACAGTAAACAAATTATTGGTTACAACAGCATTGGAATTGTTAAACAAGTAACGACTTTTGTTTATATCAGGCGGAGATGGCATCACGATATGCGTAAATGATTCAGCTGTCAAATCAAGCGAAGTGTTAAAAGAACGAAGTTCGTTGGTTAAGTCATTTCCCGTATTGTTTGTCTTGCCGACTGCAATATGCTGATTTTTTCGGGTAAAATACATGGCTGTCAGTTCGTTATCCCACAACAATGGCGCAACGCCAGCGCCTATGCCTGCCTGGAGCATTAACGCAAGCACTCCTTTTGCTCCTTCCTTGAGTTTCAGGTTAATAGCGGCTTTGTCTGAAATTTGCAAACTGTCAATAGCTTTTATCGGTTGATGATTTTCCAGAATCTGTACCGTTGAGATGTCTTTGGGCGAAATGTTTTGAGTAGCAATACCATATCGTCCGTTCAACAAATCCAAATTCTCAATGTAAAATTTATTTATACTTTTTCCTTGATAGCTGATTTCACCAGATTCCGCAACATCAATCCCCGGCATTTTTTTCAGAACTTCGCCAATGGAAACGTCATTTTCATCGCTGAAAGCCGATACCAGGTAATTTAGCGTGTCGTGGCTGTAATATATTTTAGGCGCTTTCACCACAACTTCGTTCAGTTGAAATTCTTTTTCTTCAACGATAAAATCGACCGTTTGCGATTTATTTTTTACCTTTTTCATTTGCGTACCTATTGCCAGACCGGAAACTGAAACAAGCAAGTCGTCGTTTTCGCCAGAGTAGGACAATTCATACTGTCCGTTATCGTCCGTATAAGCGTAACCAACCATCATGCTGTCAGGCTCTTGTTTTAGCATAATTAACATCTGCGCCTGATCCTCTCCATGCAGATTTTTAACATTCCCTTTAAAAATTGTTTGCGCGTAGCTGAAGAAGGCGCTAAATAAAAACATAATGAATATGAATAATAGCCTATACATATTGCAATTACGAATTAAAAATTATGAATTACGAATTACAATGAATTCACGACAAAGATACCCTTAAAAACAGTATTCTGCAAGAGCGAAATTTGCATATTCTATCGCATTTTCTGCATAAAAATGTTCTTTTTGTATGTTAATAATTTTCTTCTCAAATTATTTTATTTTCCATCCGGTTTTTCTTTTTCAAAAAAGGGCGATAAATTCCACTTGAATGAATCGAAATCGTCGGGGAAGGCGGGGTTGAAGCCGACACTGTCTGTCAAGTGTAATGCCAAAGCAGGAACGGCTTTTTGCAAGCCGACAGCCACGCATTTAGCCGTCTGGTATGCGCCAAATGTACTGAAATGAGTATTGTCTGCCAACGGGTTCGACTGATTGGGAAACGTATTTGCAGGATAATGTACCAACAGTTTTTTTGATTTTTCCGTGCCGAGCGCTTCATACATCGTTGTCGTCATCGCAGTAAGGTCAATAAGCGGTACGTTCTCTTTTTCGGCAAGGAAGCGGACGGCATCGTCGTACTCTCCGTGGGTATCTTTGAGATTTCCGTTGCTTTCAAACTGACGGCGGGCGGTAGGCGTGACAAGTACGGGGTTAGCGCCTTTTGCCCGCGCTTCGTCCACAAAGATTTTCAGATTGGTCATAAACGAAAAATAAGCGCCACTGCCTGCGCGTGTAATTTTTTCGTCGTTATGTCCAAATTCCACTAATATATAATCGCCTTTTTTGCAAAGCGAAATCGCCTTTTTCAGGCGGTTTGAGGCAATAAAGGAAGTAGCGCTTTCGCCGCTTTCGGCTAAATTGACTACTGCCACCGAAGTATCGAAGAAAGCTGGAATCATTTGCCCCCAACTTGCCCACGGCTCGTCGTTTTGGTCAACAACCGTGCTGTTTCCGCAAAGAAAAACCTGTACAGTTCCTTCGTGCGCCGCTTTTATGCCGACAGTTTCGACCATAGGCAGATCTCCGTTAAATTCGAGTGTGAGTTTATCGTCCCAATTTAGGTATGTTTTTTCGCGTTCTTTAATTTTTACTTTTTCACTGTCGGTAATACGTGGAGTACGTTTGTTTACCACAAATGTTTTCTCTACAAATTCACCTTTTCTTGTGACGCAGTTTTGAATAAACAAACGACGGCTTTCGGCGCGTACAGTTGTAATTCCGGCTTTCGTTTTATTGCCAAGTTTCACCGTAACAAGATAATTGCCATCGGGTACTTTTACCGAAAAAAAGAAAGGAGACTTGCTGCTTTTAGCAGGCGGAGCAACGAAGTCATAGCCATAGCCTGAAATTTCCGAATAACGGGTGGTATCCGCCAATTGATAGGTTTGCG
The DNA here is from genome assembly GCA_031279795.1 of Bacteroidales bacterium. Lineage (GTDB taxonomy): Bacteria > Bacteroidota > Bacteroidia > Bacteroidales > WRGA01 > WRGA01. The sequence continues at coordinate 1,312 of JAITHZ010000224.1, read as the reverse complement.
CACTTAAATTAAGACTCAAGAAATGAAAATTGAGAATTACAAGTGCAATTAGATTTTTTTGTATGTTCATGTTTTAATTCTTGTGAAAGAAATTCAATACTTCTTCTATAATGTAATTCTGCATGTCCACCGACATTTCTGTATGCACAGGCAGCGACAGTACTTCGTTGCACAACCGCGCCGATACTTCCAGCGAACCGGCAGTTCGGATGCGCCCCTTCAAGGCTGGCTGTTTCTGCATGGGCAACGGATAATAAACTGCCGACGGTATGCCGCGTTCTGCAAGATATTGTTTCAGGGCGTCTCGCCGGTTTTCTTTTACTCTTAACGTATACTGATTGTAAACATGGGTGCTGAACATGCTTTCTACCGGCGTCACTAATTCGCCAAGCAGCTCAAAAGCAGCAGAATATCTGTTTGCAACCGTTCGTCGTTCGGCTGCATAAATATCCAGATACTTCAATTTTACGTCAAGTATCGCCGCCTGCAGAGTGTCTAAACGCGAATTGCATCCAATAATATCATGCACATATTTTTCCTTTTGTCCGTGGTTGGCAATCATTCTGAGTGTTTTAGCCCAATCGTCATTGTTTGTAAATATTGCGCCTCCATCGCCAAAGCATCCCAAATTCTTGGCCGGAAAAAACGACGTACAGTTGATATGTCCAATCGTTCCGCCCATTTTTTTCTTTCCATCATGAAACGTATATACCGCACCTAATGATTGTGCATTATCTTCGATCACATGCAGGTCATATTTTTTTGCCATATTCATAATTGCCTCCATATCACAGCATTGACCAAAAAGATGTACCGGAATAATGGCTTTTGTTCTGGCGGTAATTACCTGTTCAATCTGTTCGGTAGAAATGGAGAATGTTTTTTCGTCTACATCCGTAAGCACGGGCTTCAAACGGCAAAGAGCAATCATCTCGGCAGGCGCAATGTAAGTAAAGGCAGGAACTATCACCTCGTCGTCTTCCTTTAGTTCCAATGCCGTCAATGCTATCAACAGCGCATCGGTGCCACTGCCGCACGGAATTACATGTTTGGCGCCTGTATATGCTGCCAGATGTTCGGCAAATTTTGTCACTTCCGGCCCGTTTATAAATTTTCCATGCTGAATGACTCTCCGTATCGCATTGTCTATCTCGCTTTTTATGGCCAGATACTGGGATGTTAAATCTACTTGGCGAATCTTGTACATTGTAGTATATTGTTAAACGTGATTGTAACTCTTAAGCCCTTTGATTTTGACAATGCAAAAGTACATCAAAAAAATCGGTTATACTGTAATTATGAATTAAAAATT
>JAITHZ010000203.1 GCA_031279795.1 Bacteroidales bacterium | reverse complement strand
CGTCAACTTGTAATCTGTCCATTTCCGATTATTGACAAATTCCTTGATGGATTTTTCCATTTCTATAAAAATCTGCTGATTAGATATCTGTATTTTATCTTTATTTATCGTTACACGGCAGTTCAGTTCTTGAGCAACCAGACACGGAAGAATCCCAACACACATTAACAGGTAACATAAACTCCTTAATTTCATCATATTCTATTTGTTTATAAACTGTAAAAGTAAACATTTATTAAAAAAATCGGTTGCGAATACTGTTGTTTTTCGCAGAAAAATATATCTTTGCACGGCGTACAGATAAAAACATTTTCTTTGTATTAACTATTGTCCTATACATGAGTCTATTTAGTTACAACTGTAAAATTCACAGTCTTTTGCTTGGTTTGCTGTTTTCGGCATGCAGCGTAACATCATATATTTCCTTAAACGTAAAGTTGCCGGCAAATATTGTATTACCTCCGGAAATCCAGCGGGTGATAGTTGTGAACAATATGGCCGAATTATCTGACCAGGAGGAATTTCACATATACAGTTTTGACGCTGACTACAAACATTTCAGTATGCCGCTCGACAGTCTTTCGACAGTCTTGTGTACATCGTTGTGGCAAACGCTGGAACGGGAGGATTTTTTTGATGGGATTGCACTGTGGCGTCCTTTGCCCGGACATGATTTGCAACTACCAAAAGATGAGAAGATTAATGAAATTCTCCGCTTAACCGAAACAGATGCCGTGATTGCACTGGATTATATGCATTACAACACCCGCTTAAATTTGGGGCGTGACGAAGATTCCATCATGTTGAAAGCAGTTTACGATGTGCACTGTTATGCCCTGTTTACGGTATATCCAGCTGATGAGAGGCTAAAAAAGACAAGTGTTACGGTGGATGATACTGCGCGGTGGATTACTTATGGGTTTAACATACAGTCTGTTATCAATGAGATGCCGTATCTGGACGCTGCTTTGCTTGACGCAATCAATCGCACAGGAGAAATTGCAGGAAATAAACTCATTCCTCACTGGAAAACCGAATACCGGAAATATTATTCGGCATTTTCCAGCGATTTGAAAAAGGCAGCGCAGCATATTGTTTCAAATGATTGGGAATCTGCATTTTCAATTTGGACAAAATTGTATGAAAAGAAAAATTCCACTCTGCTCACCCGTGCGAAGTGCGCTGCAAACATGGCGCTCTACTACGAATTGAACAATCGTCTTGATGAAGCGATGGAATGGGCGATGCAAGCCGAAAAAGAATTTCAGGCAAGCGGTTCGCATTCCGATGAAGCGTTTTATATGGATGATTACCGTTTTCGGTTGGAATTACGAAAAAAAGAAATGCACCTGTTGGATATTCAAGAAAAAAAATATTAATATAAACAGCCATGAAAGAAATTTTTAAACAAATTCGGACTGTACTGGAAACGAAATTTGCTGAAACAATCAAAGAAATTGGAAATAATCCCTTGCTTACCTTGAGCGAATTGCATGTGCAGGTGAATGCACCACAAAAAATGCTGTCATTTTACGACGAGAATCAACTTTTCGTGAAGCGCTACAATCTGGATAAACTTTTTGATAAAGAGCTACTTAGTTGTTTATTCCAGCATGCTCCGCGCTTGCTGAGGGAGGCGGCTGTCAATTGCCGGACAAAAAAACTGTTTGAGCTGTCGAACTTTTTGCAGTCTTTGTCGCTTGTTGTTGAAAATGAAACAAACAGAATTTTACTGAACTTCGTTTTATTGCACAATGACAAAGGCCAGACAGAAGAAAAACTCATGAAAGACCTTGACCGCGAGTTGAATACATTCATGAAAACATTATTAGCCGGCTTGGAATAATACTTGGAAATGAAAATAAAAACGGAGCATGTAACGAGCTAAAAACTGCGAATGAGGGATAAAAAGATATACGCATTATAAAAACTATTAAAAAAATGAAAGAAAAAATTTTGGTTACAGGTGGTACCGGATATATTGGTTCACACACGGCGGTTGAGTTGCAAAATGCAAATTATGAGGTGATTATAATCGACAACCTGTCAAATTCCAATGCAAGCGTGATTGATGGAATTGAAAGAATAACCGGCGTCCGTCCGCTTTTTATAGAACTGGACTGTACGGATAAGGCAGGATTGAACAGATTCTTTTTGACCTGTCCGGACATAAAAGGCATTATCCATTTTGCAGCAAGCAAAGCCGTTGGAGAATCGGTGCAGAAGCCCTTGCTTTATTATCGCAACAACCTGGTGTCGCTGCTGAATTTGCTGGAACTCATGCCCGAATTTAACATTCCTTCTTTTGTATTTTCTTCCTCATGTACAGTTTATGGACAGCCTGATATACTGCCGGTTACCGAAAAAGCTCCGATAAAACCGGCACAATCGCCATACGGAAATACCAAACAAATTTCGGAAGAAATTATTCGCGATACGGTTTATGCCGGCATCCCCATTCGAAGCATTATCTTGCGATATTTCAATCCAATAGGCGCTCATTCATCGGCAGAAATTGGAGAATTGCCGCTTGGTGTTCCCCAAAATCTCATTCCACTTGTCACGCAGACAGCTGCTGGCATTCGCAAGGAACTCAACGTTTTCGGCAACGACTACAACACGCCCGACGGTTCCTGCATTCGCGACTATATCCATGTTGTCGATTTGGCCAAAGCGCATGTAATCGCAGTTGAACGCATGTTGGAAAACCGCATGAAATCGTCGGTAGAAATTTTCAATCTGGGTACCGGACGCGGTTTGTCGGTGCTGGAGATTGTCAAAACTT
>JAITHZ010000199.1 GCA_031279795.1 Bacteroidales bacterium | reverse complement strand
CTTTTAACGCTCCCTATACCATGGGACATACTATCTTTAACTCCCTCTTTACTTAATTCTACTGTTCCCAGTCCTTTTCTTTCTATCTCTCCATTATATTTATCAAGATAGAATTGCGTCACTTTATCGGTTAGTGGAACGCCATCTTTCTGAAATTCATCACCGGTAAGTTCGGATACCCAATTTTCACTTAAAAGATAATCGTACATTGCCGCGCTCTCCCAGTCCCCGAACCACTTCTTGAACTTCTCTGTTCTTACCTGCAACCACTGACGCTCGTTCAGATTCGTAGGCTTGCCATTCGGAGCTTTCATGTACGTGCCGTTCTTCTGTGCCTCGTCTTTTATACGTTGCATCTCCGCTGCATTCTCCGCTGTTATGCCCGATACATCAAAATCGTAGTTGCGCTGGTTGGCTTGGGTATCGCGAGAACCGGAGCGAAACAGTGGCACGCCTTCATCTTCAACGCTACTGCCGGTTTCTAAACGCAAATCAACTGCACCTTTCCATTTTGGCTCTGTGTCAATGAAACGATAGTTGCCGGCGGGGTCAATCAGTACATTGCCTTCGTGCAAATCATCTATTTCAATATTGCCTTTTGTCCAACTGTTTAACTTGTCTTTGCTTTCTGTCCAACCATTACTGCGCATGAAGCGGGCAAATGCCGCTCTATCTGTTGCAGGTTTGCCCTGTTTGTATGGCTGTTCTACAACAAACATAAACACACCATTGTATTCCGATATGCCTTTCAGCGCATACGGCTCGTTGGGGAATAATGAGTTATGAATCGCTATGCGATTGTTCAGAAATTCCAACGGAGTGTCGGAACTTATTTGATAGGGAATGAATTTGACAACTTTAGTGTTGTTGTCGGCTTTGAATACGGTTGCTTCTTTAGAATCAACATCAATAAGATTGTTGACGTTTTCATTATAATACGCCTCTAAATCAAATACTGCGGGATTATTTTCGCTGTGTTCGTGAGCGAAATAATCTCTTAACGCCTGTTCCTGTTTATATTGCGAAACAATTCTGTTTGAGCTTTCACTTGCTCGTCCGAGTATGGATGCTCCAATTGTCTTTTGTCCTCCCGCTGCACGGCCTCGTTCGACACTGTCGGGAAAGCCACGAAATCCGTATCGTCCGCTTCTGATACCGTCTGTGTATTCTTTAAGTTTGTCATAATTTATGTTACCGTTTTTGTCTATTAAATTTTCTGCAAAATTACCGCTTTTTTGCGAATTTTCCAAATCCTTTCCCTTGCGAAATCTCACCTCACCACTTTCGTCCTGCTGCGCCGTTTCTTTGGTATTTCCCTGCGTGAGGTTGTTATAACTCCGGCGCAGCAAGTCGCGCAGCTGACTGTCGGTCAGTTTCAGACCAAAAATCTTGCGAAAAAAATTCTTTACTTGCTGCCAGAGTGATTTTTCCTGTTTGTTGTAATCTGTTTTTTGGGCAAGCTCGGCAAGGTATTCGTCAACAGCTGCATAAAAATCTGTGCCTTGTAGCACTCTTGCATCTATGTTCGCACGTATGGCTTTGCCTGATTTATCGTAAATTCTCAATATTCTCAATATTCTCAATCAAAAAATAATGCTAAATATTTATTTTGAGCAAAAAAAATTCTACTTTTGTAGCGCATATTTAAAATTCATATTACGATTTGTATATTTGGTATTTTTTTAAATTAAAAAATAACATATGAAAGTTAGTGGTTTTAGTTTTATTCGTAATGCCATAAAGTATGATTATCCGATTGTAGAAGCTGTCCAGTCGGTGCTTCCTCTGTGCGATGAATTTGTGATTGCAATAGGAAAATCAGACGATGCAACATTAGAATTGATAAAAAGTATTCATTCACCGAAAATTAAAATTATAGAAACAGTATGGGACGATTCCAAACGTAAAGACGGCGTTGTGCTGGCAGAAGAAACCAACAAAGCTTTCCATGCAATTGACGAGGATTCCGACTGGGCTTTCTACATACAAGGCGATGAACTGCTGCATGAACAGTACCTTGATGCTGTAAGGGAGCAAATGCTTCGCTGGAAAGACTTTCCCGAAGTGGATGGACTGTTGTTTCGTTACAAGCATTTTTATGGCTCGTATGACTATGTCGCTATTTCACCTCGCTGGTACAGGCATGAAATCCGAATCATTCGTAACCGGAAAAACATTTATTCCTACCGCGATGCGCAGGGTTTTCGAAAAGACAATAATAAGAAACTGAATGTAAAACGGATAGATGCTTTTATTTATCATTATGGCTGGGTAAAACATCCGCAGTTCATGCAGCAGAAGATAGAAAATTTTGGCCGCCTGTATCATGACGATCAGTGGATGGAAACGCACATTCCAAAAGCCAATGAATTTGACTATTCGGGAATCGACCTGCTAACCCGTTTCGAGGGGCAACATCCCCACGTGATGCAGGAACGCATCGTCCACACAAACTGGTCTTTTGATCATGACCTCAGTAAATCCAACCTTTCGTGGAAATACCGGTTGAAACTTCTTGTGGAAAAATGGACGGGATATCAGCTCTTTGAATACAAAAACTACCGGCTGCTGAAGAATGGAGAATAAAAAATGGAGAACATCCCTGTTTATTTGGCAAATTTGCCTCTTTTCATTATGCTAAAGTTCAACAGAGCTGTTTGCAAATTATACTTCGAAGTGCAAAGGAACTAATTTATTAGTGCAAAAATTCTCCTGAAATCCGTTGCATAGTTATTATCATTGTGTTATAGTTGGCAATGGCTTCGGCTTTTTTCAGTTGATAGTCCAGTAGTTGGCGCTGAGTTTGCAAAATAGCGCTCAATTCGCTTTTGCCCGAAGCGAATTCCTGTCGCACGAGGTCACATGCAGTTTTCGCCAGTTCCAGTTGCTTGCTGTAAAGTGCAATTTTTCGCGTGGCGTCGTTCAGGTTATGCAAAGTTTGGTAGAATTCACCCCGCAGCCGGTTGTGAGCGTCGGCATATTTTTCGGCGTTGGACAGTTGCAGCAGATGGCTTTCTTTTTGAGCAGCTTTGTATTTATTGCGGTAAATGGGAATCGAAACCGAAATCATGGGCATTATCATATCTTTTCCGTTCATGGACATGGCGTTAGCGCCTGTAGTTGGAGAGTTCATGTCCATACCTCCAGAAGTTTCGGACAATGCGGGTAATGGATTTATCAACATGTATTGCAATCCAATACCGAACATGGGTAAACTCATTTTTTTCGTCATTTCTCTTTGGGCTCGGTAGACATGGCCTTCTTCGCGAATCATTCCCAGCATGGGATTTTGCGCTTCAGAGGTTTGCATCACGGTTTCCGGATCAATCAGAAATGGCAGTATCGTCAGGGAATCCGGCAAGATGACCGGAGAGTTGGGCGCGCGATTCAGCAAGGCATTGAACCGCGCTTTAGCTGCAACGAGTTCCGAGAAAAGGCTTTCGATATTGCTTTCCAGTTCCGCTTTTTCTATCAGAATGCGCAGGAGAGCCGACATGCCCGCCGAGCCGTCATTCATGCTGCTGGAGGGCATTCCGCGCATCGTTTCCGAAGACACAGTTGCGGTTGAGAGTTGCGGTTGAGGCATTTGTTCCATGTTCATTCCGTTTGCTGCACTTGAGCCGTTTGCTGCGCTTGACAACGCAGACGGAAGTCCTTCGGACGGTTTTGGCGATTGCAAATTAGACGGCGACTGGAACTTTCGGGTGGCCAGCAATGTTACATGTTCGAGTAATTCATTGTTCTCCTGCGTGTTGCTAAGGCGTTGCTGCAAGAGGCACAGGGCGTACCACTGCGCATAAACCTCGAAAAGCAAGTCGTCGCGCGTTTCGCGGAACTGCTCAAAGACCATTTTTGCCATAAACTGGGCTTCGGTTTGGGCGGCTTTGCGTGTGCCGAACCATGGAAACATCTGCATCAGCTGGAATTGCGCAATTTGCCGTCCGGCAACAAGTTCCATTGGTTCGAGGAAAAAGCCCATTTCCAGTTGAGGATCCTGATAAGCCCCTGCTTGCGGAATTTTCTGCAAGGCGGCTTCGTACGCAAGAAACGCCGCCTTAACAGACGGATTGTTTTCTCCAGCCACTTTCAGATAACGGGCAAGTGAATCCGTTTGGGCATTAGCTGAAACCATTACCAAACAAATGCTCAGCATACTGATACATTTTTTATATGCAACATATTCTTTCATTTCGATTCTTTATTTTGATTAAAAAGTTCTATCCCATCCATATAAGTTTTATAACGTAATTCGGGCAATAATTCCCTGCGCATCCTGCGGGTGTCGCCGTAATACGAAACGCAGCCAATGCGAATAAAATCGACCGTCAGTGGACTTTTCTGGTTGAACAGCAGGGAAATAAATTCACAGCACCGAGCAGCAGTCAGAATCAGCAACATCGGCATTCGCCACGGAGGAGGACTTCCCTGTGCAACAGCGATGTCGTCCAGAAATTGCTGCAATGTCTGTTTGCCATCGTCTCCGATGTGAAAAATACCCTGAATATCTGGCTTTTCAATGGCGGCAATTGTGGCATTCACAAAATCGACTTTGGAAATCAGATGGATATATGTTGGTTTTTTCCACACACCGAGCAAACGATGGCGCGCAAGCCAGAGGGCGGCATCAATCATCAAAACGCCTCGTCCATAAACCATACCAACCCGCAACGAAACAGCTTCAAATCTGCCTGTTTTTCCGTATTCAAACAAATGAATTTCCTCTTCAAGCCGTGTGCGAGCATGCACCGAACGCGGATTGCCACACAGCGTACCACTGGCTGGATTTTCAGGGTTGCTTTCGCCTTCCACATGCGGGAAGCTTATGAGAATCACCCGTTTTACGCCTTGCCGAAGCGCTACATTCAGCAAATTTTGGAAGTATACCGTATTGGTAACAGGCAAAAATTTTTCCGGACGCGCCTTAAACAGCACACCGGCAAAATGAACAAGCACATCGACATCCCGCAGAGCGTCGGTCAACGTTTCGGGATTAGCCAAATCAATCCGAAACAGGGAAATAGCTGCCTGATCGTTCTTTAGATTATCTGCAACATCTTTGTCGTGAAAAAGCAAATTCAACTTCACCTCACGCTCTTTCATCTCTTGAGCCAGCAGATTGCCAAGATTACCGGCAGCTCCAGTAATAGCCACTTTTATCGTTTTTTTTGTTTCATTCATGCTGAAAAGGAAATCGGTTTCCGACAATTTGAGTTTGCAAATGTAGCATAAAATTTCCACTTCCCATTCACATATGCATATGTTAATTGAGTGTTAAAATTAAAAATGAAAAGCAACTAAAATACAAAAACGATAATGAATTTAAGAAAATAAAATAATATAAAAATTAAGCTGCGAACAAATTTTTGTTTTAACCATGCTGAATTTTAGTGTAAAAAACACAAATAAATGAACAATATTTGCTGCGAATGTTTTTCATTTGTATATTTACCACTCAATTCATTATTGGATAATTTAGTCTTAAAAAAAACATGAAACGAATAAATCTGTTTTTTATATTTGCCGCCGTTGCATGCTCATCCACGCAGGATCCGGCGAAACTTGAAGCCACCGCAACAATGATTGGCACGCAAAATTATGCTTTTGTGGCCGAAACCGCATTACCCATGCAGGGAAAAAGCATTTATTTGACATCGCGATATACACTTGAGGTGGCAAATGATACACTGACAGCTTATTTGCCGTATTTTGGACGGGCATATATAGCCCCGGTCAGCCCGTCGGAAGGCGGAATTCAGTTTGAAAGCCACCGCTTTACACATCAGACAACCAAACGCAAAAACGGCTGGGATATTCGTATCCATCCGTCCGACAACCGGCGAAGCTACACAATTCTCCTGCAAGTAGACGATGGCGGACACGCCTGCCTGAGCGTTAACAGCTACGACCGGCAGGCAATATCATTCACCGGCCACCTTGAAACAAGAAATAATTAAGCGAATCGAAATTTTTAATTCATAATACATGTCAAAAAAACAAGAAAATGTATTGCGCCTTCCAGCAGAATTGCTGTATGAACGCGAATTAGAAGCCCTGAAAGAAGAAGACAAGAACAAAGAAAAACCAACAGGCTGGCAATTGTCTCCGGGTGCAGTATTAAAGTACATTACCGGCGGAAAAGCAGGCAGTACCGACATTAGCGCCAAGTATATCGGACACAACCGTTTGGTGGAAATCGCCATTGCAACGTTGCTGACCGACCGTTCGCTGCTGTTGATCGGAGAACCGGGTACTGCCAAATCGTGGTTGTCCGAAAATCTGTCTGCGGCCATTTGCGGCGATTCCGGCAAAGTGATTCAGGGTACAGCTGGCACCAGTGAAGAACACATCCGGTATTCGTGGAACTATGCCATGCTGCTGGCCAATGGACCTTCCGACGATGCGCTGATAAAAAGCCCCGTATATCGCTCAATGGAAACCGGCGCAATTGCCCGTTTTGAAGAAATATCGCGGTGCGCTTCGGAAGTACAGGATGCGCTGATTTCAATCCTGTCGGAAAAGACGATTGCCATTCCCGAACTGGGCAAGGAACTTTCTGCACAACGCGGATTTTCAATCATCGCCACAGCCAACACCCGCGACCGTGGCGTGAATGACATGTCATCGGCGCTTAAACGGCGCTTCAACATCATTGTGCTGCCTTCGCCTGCGAATCTGGAAACGGAAGTGTCTATCGTAAGCAAGCGTGTGGCCGAGATTTCAAATAACTACCGCCTGAAGGCTGCTTTGCCTGGCAAGGAAGTTGTCGAAAAGATCGTCACCGTATTCCGTGAATTGCGGCAAGGACTTACGCTGGATGAAAAACAAAAACTGAAATCACCCAGCGGAGTTATTTCTACTGCTGAAGCCATTTCGTTAATTACAAACAGTATGGCGCTGGCTGCCAGCTTCGGAGACGGAAGCGTGAGCGATGACGATCTGGCTGCAGGACTGCAGGGAGCTATCGTCAAAGACGAAGAAAAAGACCGCCTCGTTTGGAAAGAATATCTGGAAAACGTGATGAAAAAGCGTGGCGCATCGTGGCGCGGATTGTACAATACATGCAGCGGAATGAACGGATAAAATTATTTAATTGTCAACAGACTAAATGTTTTAATGGAGGATAAAAAAATGACATTGAAAGAAAAACTTGAAAACTTAGTCCTGAATGAGCCGAAAGATGTCAAAAAAATAGAGGCCATTTGCAGAGAAATCATGACCATTGATATTCCAAAGGAATCGTTAGTGGATTTATTTAAAGTATTGGAGAAGAATCCGCACTTTTTTTTTGGAATGCCTGGCGACCCTGTCCTGACAATAGAAAGGTATTATAAAGAACCGTATTATTACGACCTTTTAATTCAATCCATAAAACGTTATCCAACAGAATATAATTTATGGATGTTGCAAAGGCTCATGAATACATTCGAAACAAAGGACGAAAAGGAAGAAGGGCTGCAACTGTTTAAGAAAATATTGCAGGAAACAGAAGACGCAGAATTGAAAAAAACGCTTGAAGGCTTTATAGCAGTTCATTAATAAAATTTTGCCGAAATCGGACGTGAACAGACTGTTCACAAAACACAAGCATCCCACAAAGCACAAAGTAAAACGAGTTCAACATGAAAACGTTGTGGACTTTGTGGGATACTTGTCTATCTGAATTCAACACGAAAACGCCCGTGAAAAATAAACTAATCTACAAGATTCTCCGCAATATTCCTCTCCTGATATTTCGACTCCGCGTCTTTTGCTTGAGCTTTGCTCGCCAGTTTTTACCGCAAGGGACGCCAAGTTTATAAGTTATTTATTTCGCGTCTCTAAACACTGCAGAATGATCGGCAGTCTTTGCAGAACGGCAGGCAGTCTTTGCAGAATGTTCGGCAGTCTTTGCAGAATGTTCGGCAGTCTTTGCAGAATAATCGGCAGTCTTTGCAGAATGTTCGGCAGTCTTTGCAGAATGTTCGGCAGTCTTTGCAGAATAATCGGCAGTCTTTGCAGAATGTTCGGCAGTCTTTGCAGAATGATAGGGAGCAAATCAACTGACTATCAGTAAATAACACATCATCCAGCACAACGAATCCTGATGATATTCGAAGCGTTATTTTTACAAGATTATCAAGATGAAAGACTTACAAAAGTTTGTCTTGAAAAATTGTGATTCAGATTTCATCGTCCCATTTTCCATTTTTAGAAAATTTTGCCGCAAACATAAATCTTTAGTTATTCCGATTTTTCAGTAACAATACCCAGTTTTTACCACAAAGAGCACAAAGGTTTCGCAAAGGGCACAAAGCCTTTGTGCCCTTTGTGAAACCTTTGCGGCCTTTGTGGTAAAATATTTCAACCGAATGTCGCAAGTTTTATATGTTATTTACTTCATATCCCTCGTATCTTTCTGTTGTAAAAAAACTTTTTTCATTTTCTTGCGCTTGGAAATTTCATAATTTTCGTATAATTTTGTCCCGATTTTTTTACAGTAAAGTTCTAATTAAATCAAAAATCAATCGTTATTTTTGCTAACAACTGAAAATTTCAAAAAAACAACTAATGAAAACACTTTTATTTGCATTAATTTTTACGGTTATTCCCCTCTTTGCCTTTTCGCAGGCAGACACCGTCAGAAATACAGAGTTAAACAAACCCTGGAACTACAGCTTCGTTTCCATAGGCGGGGGATCCCATTATTTTGTGGGAGACGGTATCAGATCGGAAGGTCAAAATATGTTTAATTCTAACAGGCTTGGTTATCCGATCTTGACCGTATCGCTGGGTAAAATGTTTTCCCCTGCTATTGGATTAAGGATACAGGGATATGGCAATTTTGGTATTGGTAAGCCGTTGAAGGATTCCTGGCCTGTATATGTTGGAAATTCAGTAGAATACAACGATCTGAACTATTTTGGCGTGCAGGGCGATGTGCTGATTAATACCGGCGGCTTGTTTGCAGGCTACAATCCCAACCGTTTTTTCGAACTGATTCCTTATTTCGGCATCAGTTACGTAAACCGCTTCACGATTAATGCAGCAGATAACGTAATTGGACATGGAGCAGTAGCCGCAGATTACTCAATTTCGAGCAATATTGGATTACTTGCCCGTTTCCGCTTGAGTAAATCGCTGGATTTGAACCTTGAAATTATGCAAACCATTCTTCCCGAATCTTTCAACGGTGTATACGAAAGGGATGGGTATTTTGGCGACAATCGGGAAATCATTACAGCCTCTATGCTGGGGCTTACCTACAAGTTCGGAAGCCGTTCGGTAGCGTCTCTGCGCACATCAGATGCCAACATATTGAATTCATTCTGGTTCTTTTCCATAGGCGGGGGCATCCAGTATTTTATTGGAGATTATGTCAATCAAGGGATTTATTACACGAACGGTCAGGTCTTTACAGCCTCTCTGGGAAAAATGTTCTCTCCTGTCATTGGATTGAGGTTGCAGGGATACGGCAATTTTGGAATAGTCAGAAACTCCATAGAATACAACGCTCTGAACTATTTTGGCGTGCAGGGTAATGTGCTGATTAATACCGGCGGCTTGTTTGCAGGCTACAATCCAAACCGTTTCTTCGAACTGATTCCTTATTTCGGCATTGGCTATGTAAACCGCTTCGAGATTAAAGCAGAAGATAACGTAATTGGTCATGGAGCAGTGCCTGCAGATCAGGCAATTTCGAGCAATGTTGGACTGCTTGCCCGTTTCCGCTTGACTAAATCATTAGATTTAAACCTTGAATTTATGCAAACTGTTCTTCCCGAATCTTTTAACGGGTTGTATGATTCCGGCGACAACCAAGAATTCTTTGCAGCCACTATGCTGGGGCTTACCTACAAGTTCGGAAGCCGCACAGCAGCGCCTCTGCACGCATCAAATACCAACGGATTGAATTTATTCTATAGAAGAAAAATTATCAATCAGGAAGTTGACCTCAAAATGAATGAATGGGTAAAAATGATGCAGGGGGAAACAATGGAAGAATATGCCATCCGTGTGAACGACGAAACACGAACGAAACAAATGGAACTCTTTGCGCTGGAAGCGACAACCGCTCTTGCCGGCAACCGCCTGGAAATGGAAAATCCTTTTGTTGGCGACTACAACAGCGAAGATGGCTTGCTGGCCATTAACTTTGCTACCCTGACGCCAATTGAAATACCGGTTCCGGTATCGGAAGTGTCAAGTTTTGATAAAAATAAACTGAAATTCGAAAACGCCGTTTATTCATTAACAGAAAATGATGAATTTAAACTGGTTTATCTCGAAGTCACAAACGAAGTGAATAACAAGGTGTATATTTATGACAATATCGGACGAACACGAATGACTGCAATTGCGGTAGATTCGTCGTTAGACCTTGTGCCGCTCGAAATTCTGCAGATCGCCAATCAGGAAGAAATGCAACTGCAAGCGGTTACGGAACATGTCGTGAATGAAAACAAACAGGAAAAACTGATTTCCGACAATACACAAATCAACGTACGCACAGAAGTAATTGCAGATGTGGACGCTGATGGCAACAAAATTCTGAACTACCGTATCAGCTATCAATATGAGGTGATGAGCGAGGAATTTTCGGCACGCGACGATTTTCCTTCCGGCGAATATGACATCC
>JAITHZ010000172.1 GCA_031279795.1 Bacteroidales bacterium | reverse complement strand
TCGGTTTACAAACTGTTTTTTACCGACAACGACTCAACGCTTTGGGTGGGAACTTCCGGCCACGGACTGCTGCGGTTAACGTTAAAAAACGAGAACATTACACGCCATACTTCCACCTATATTATATCTGATTACAAGCAATTTACATCGCAAAATTGCCAATCATTAACCAACGACATTGTTTATGCCATTGCGCAGGATAAATACAGTAATATCTGGTTTGGAACACGCGGCGGCGGATTGTATAGAATTGAGAATCAGTCTGTTTTGAAATCTTTAGACGAAATCAACGACAAACTGCAATTAATTAACAATGATATTCTATCGCTTACATATTCCAATTCAACGCTTTGGATAGGAACAAGTTACGGCTTAAACAAATTGATGGAAACCTCAAAAGGCAACTTTTCCCTCACGCAGTATACCGACCGTAACGGCTTGAATAACAACACTGTTCATGGCATCCTCATCGGCGACGACAACAATGTATGGATTAGCACAAGTCAGGGGATTTCGGTAATTGGGAAAAACGACAGCATCAAAAATTTTGGCCTCAGCGATGGATTGCAAAATTCCGAATTTTCGGACTGCGCCGCATATATCGACAGCGAAAACAGTTTTTACTTCGGCTGTGTAAATGGATTCAACACGTTTAATCCCGAAAAAATCAAGTTCCGAAACTACGAAGCGCCATTGGTTTTAAGTTCGATTTCAATATTCAATGCGCCGCAAAATATTTTTGAAAGAATAAAAAATAAAACACTGCAATTCTCTTATTCAGAACGTTATATAACATTGGAATTTGCTGCATTGGATTACATCAACAATGAAAATTGTGAGTATGAGTATCGCCTTGTCGGACATTCCGACCATTGGACCGCGCTCGGAAACACGCCGATAATTGTTCTGAGCAATATTTTTTCGGGCAATTACACCCTTGAGGTTCGCGCCACCAACGGCGACAAAATTTGGAACGAAAAGCCATTTTCAATCAAACTCAAAATTGGTTACCCGTGGTGGTTAAGCAAATGGGCAATATCAATTTACCTGATTTTAATTGCCATTTTCATATATTTTGTGCAATCGATCGTAAAGAACAGAATACGGCTTAACAAACAGCTGTTTATCGAACATCTGGAAAAACAGCATCAAAAAGAAAGTTACGAGCAAAAAATGAACTTTTTCACTAACATTGCACACGAATTTATCACACCGCTAACGCTGATTTACGCACCTGCACAGCAACTTTTAGACAATGACAAACTGGATTCTTCTGCAAAAAAATATTTGCAAACCATACAAAACAATACCGACCGAATGAGAAAACTTATTGTTGAGCTGCTCGAATTTCGGAACATAAAAAAGGGACAAAAACCACTGCACATTGAAGAAATCGACATAAAATTGCTAACAGAATATGTATCAGATAATTATGTTGAAGTTTTCAGAGAAAACAAAATGGATTATCAAGTTCATTTTGGCGAAATATTCAACATCTTTTCTGACCGCGAAGCGCTCGAAAAAATTTTTTTCAACCTATTTTCAAATTCGTATAAATACACGCCGAAGGGCGGGTATATTTATGTGGATGTCAGCATGAAAACAGAAGAAGAGCCGTCTGTACAATTAATCATTCGCAATTCGGGCGGCGGATTGACGGAACAGCAAATGCACGAAATTTTCGATAAATACAAAATTTTCGACGCCCCAAAAACCGAAAACACTTTCAGTACAGGCATCGGCTTAAATCTTACAAAGAGTTTGACGGAAATGCTGGGCGGAAAAATCGAAGTCGGCAGCAAACTTGGTGAATATACTGAATTTTGCATCACAATTCCATCCCTTCAACGCGATAGCAACATCGCGGCATTGAACAAAACCGCCAATATTATCGAAGAAACAGGGGATGAAACAACACACTTTGCTCCGGCAGAAAATTCGGCAGGATTTATTCTCATTGTCGAAGACGACAGGAATATTCGCAACTTTTTACGCCATGTTCTTTCGCCACAATACCTCATTGCAGAAGCACAAGACGGCGAAAATGCCCTGAAACTTGTTGCAAATAACCAGCCCGACCTGATTATAAGCGACATTGTTATGCCCAATCTTGATGGCATCGGACTTATCAAACATTTGAAACAAAACATAAAAACGGCTCACATTCCAATCATCAGTTTATCAGCCAAAAATACCGAAGAAAGCCACATAGACGCTTATAAATTCGGCGCGGATATTTACATCGACAAACCATTCAACCCGAAACATTTGCTGATTTCTGTAGAAAATCTCCTGCGCCGTCAAGCACAATTGAAAGAATATTACAATTCGCGACTTTCGTCAATCAAAGTACGGGACGGCGTCGAAATTCACGTTGAAGAACAAAAATTGATTGAAGAAATCACCGGTTACGTGCTGAAAAACCTTGATAACGAAACGCTTGACCCAAACACTATTGCCGAATTTTTGGCTATAAGCAAAGCATCTCTTTATCGAAAATTAAAAGAGCTTACAGGTAAAACGCCAAGCGAACTGATTCGCTCAATCCGCCTCGAACAGGCATCAAAGCTGCTTAAAACCAGCAATTTAACTATTTCTGAAATAATGTACGACGTCGGTTTTTCGAACCGCTCTTATTTTAATCGCGAGTTTTTGAAACAGTTTGGCAAAACGCCGAAGGATTTTAGATTTGTGGGGCAAGCGGGTATAACTAACTGATTGTAATGAAACGCGCTTATTTCATACTCACTTCCCGAAGCCGAAATGCAATTATTTGCTGTATCAAATCCAAGGGCAAGGGTTTTTTATATGAAAATTGTACGGTGCCTTTTCCGCTTTGTTTGTATTCGGCTAATTCTTCCTTGAACGCTTCAATACCCGATGGAATTGGATAAAAACCGATGTGTTGTTTGTGGCCTGCAAAATAAGCCAAAGGTTTGCCGCCTAATTTGTAGGTCGGCATTCTCCAAGAGATGCTCTCGACAGCTTCGGGCGCCGCCTGTCGGATAGCATTACGGAATTTCTCCAGAAGAACTTGTATTTCTTCCGGGAACATGGCGATGTATTCGTCTACTGTATTGATTGCTGATTCTTTCATAAACTGGATTATATCCGGCAAATTTAGTAAATTATAGCGAATTGACACTATGTTCCGGTTTAAATCCAGAATATATTTCCGTTTTTGTCGTAATCGAACTTGATTACTTCGTTGGATATAGCTCAAAATTTC
>JAITHZ010000123.1 GCA_031279795.1 Bacteroidales bacterium | reverse complement strand
GCATCTTCCGCATAACCAGATCGCTCGATACTGACGAACCAACATACAGCGTATCATTTACTTTCGTGATTCGGTCGCCGGGTAGAAGTCCTGCTTTTTCCGAAGGGCCTCCACGTATTACGCTGACAACATATATGCTGTCATTCAACATGTTGAAACTGATGCCGATTCCGCTGAAATGTCCAGCCAGTTCACTGTTTACATTTTCCAGCGAATTTGCGGGAATATAAACCGAGTGAGGATCAAGGCCTTTGAGTATGTCGGGAATTGCTTCTTCGACCAAACTCTGCACATTGACAGAATCAACATACTTTTTGTCAATCAGGTAGAGTAACGAATTGATTTTGTCGTCGGAAAAGGTTGCCTGTACTCGCTGCCAAGTGATTCCAATCAAGATTCCTGCGATAATTCCTGCCAGCAGGAGTACAATGCGATAAGATGAGCTATTTTTCATTGTTTCAACATATTTGGTTTTAGTAGTCTAAGTTTCTATATAATCTAATTGAATATTTGCCCGTTTCAAGAGTTCGATTCCATCTTCGAGCCGGTATTTTTCGGTATAAACAACCCTGCTGATGCCTGCCTGAATGATTAATTTGGCACATTCGATGCACGGCGAAGAAGTGACATAGAGGGTAGCTCCTTCGCTGCTGTTGTGCGAGCGGGCGACTTTGGTTATTGCATTGGCTTCGGCGTGAAGCACATATGGTTTTGTTACGTCATTTTCGTCCTCGCAAACATTCTCAAATCCTGTGGGCGTACCGTTGTAACCATCGGAAATAATCATTTTTTCCTTTACCAAAAGTGCGCCCACCTTGCGGCGCTGACAGTAGGAATTATCCGCCCATATTTGCGCCATGCGAATGTAGCGCTTATCCAAAGCTAATTGTTTTTCAGTGAGTTTAACATTCATTTCTGTTGATTCTAATTCAGTTTCCAATCAACTCCATCTTTGGTATCTTTAATTTCAAACCCGAACGAAGTCAACTGGTTACGAATTGTGTCGGATGTAGTCCAGTCTTTTCGCAGCTTTGCGTCCTGCCTGATTGCCAGCAACAAATCGACAGCTTTTTGGTATGCTTCCTGATTTGCGTCGGATTGCGTTTCGGCTACGCGAATACCCAGTATTTCGAATAAGAAAATGTGAAATAATTTTTCTAATTTATGTAAATCATCTTCAGCAACAGTGGCATTTCCTGACAAAATGGCATTGACAATCCTGACAGCATCAAACAAGCAGGAGATTACTACCGCCGTATTCAAATCGTCATCCATAGCAGCTTCGCATTTTTCATGCAAATCGTTGATAGAAAGCGCCTCACCGGTTTCCATATAAATTGATTTATCCGAAGGATGTATTTTTTTCACCTGTTTACATGCATCCAGAATCCGGTTCAAGCCTTTTTCGGAAGCCTGTAAAGCCTCGTTGCTGAAATCAAGTGTGCTGCGATAGTGTGCCTGCAGGATGAAAAAACGGATGCTCATCGGGCTGTAGGCCTGCGTGAGCAGCGGATGTTGTCCGGTAAACAATTCTTCGAGCGTTATGAAATTGTCCAACGATTTGCCCATTTTTTGTCCATTGATGGTTATCATGTTGTTGTGCATCCAGCAGTGAACGGATTCTTTTCCCAAAGCCGCCACCGACTGCGCTATTTCGCATTCGTGATGCGGAAACATCAGATCCATTCCTCCACCGTGAATATCAAATTCTTCGCCCAGATACTTGACGCTCATCGCAGAACATTCCAGATGCCAGCCAGGAAATCCTTCACTCCATGGCGATTTCCAATGCATAAGATGTTCCGGTGCAGCTTTTTTCCAGAGTGCAAAATCTGCCGATCGCCGTTTTTCGCTTTGTCCGTCAAGTTCGCGTGTAGTTTCCAACAGTTCTTCTATGTTTCTGCCCGAAAGTTTGCCGTAATTTCCTGTTTTCCGGTTATATTTTTCCACATCAAAATATACCGAGCCATTGCTTTCGTATGCATATCCCGCATCAAGAATTTTTTGCACAAAATCAATCTGTTCCAAAATATGCCCACTTGCGTGAGGTTCTATCGAAGGCGGCAGAATATTAAGCATTTCCATCGCTTTGTTGTACCTGTTTGTGTAATATTGAGCCACTTCCATCGGTTCGAGTTGCTCTAAACGTGCCTTTCTCAATATTTTGTCTTCGCCGTCATTTGCATCGCCAAGCAGATGTCCAACGTCAGTTATATTTCTGACATATCGCACGTTATATCCTAAATATTTTAATCGACGGAACAAAATATCGTATGTAATTGCAGCGCGAGCATGTCCCAGATGTGGGTCGCCATAAACCGTCGGACCACATACATACATGCCAGCATGCGGAGAATTTAGTGGAATAAATGGTGTTTTCTTTTTCGTTAATGTGTTGTAAATATGCAACTTATTATCTTTCATTTTTTTTACTTTTGAGGAAACAAATATAATACAAATTATTTAATATATTTGCCGATGTAAAAATAAAAAAATAATATGCAAAATCGAATTACAGAATTATTTAAAATTAACTATCCGATTATATCGGGAGGAATGGTATGGTGCAGTGGCTGGCGACTGGCTTCGGCGGTGAGTAATGCCGGCGGGTTGGGGTTAATCGGCGCAGGCTCAATGCACCCCGAAGTATTGCGCGAACATATCCGGAAAGCTCAGGCAGCTACCGAAAAACCGTTTGGCGTGAATGTGCCGCTGCTGTATCCGGAAATAGATAAAA
>JAITHZ010000071.1 GCA_031279795.1 Bacteroidales bacterium | reverse complement strand
CCGCAACTATTTTGCAACGTTCATTCAAACAAGTGAGTACAATAAACATCTTAATTTCAATAATATATACAAACAGTTGCGGATTTGAGGAGTTGCACAAAAAATCAGTATAATTCGTGGAGAATAACCAAAATTTCGTATCGTTATTCAATTTCCAGCACTACAACCGATTTTGACGGCAATGACATCGACAGAAAGCCTTTTGCAAGTTTAGCTCCCTCAAATTTTTTCACGGCAACTGTGTTTGGTGCATCAAAAGTGTTGCAATCGTTTATTTTTTCAGATGTTAAAATTTGCCCCGAAACAGATTTAGCAGAAATCCCCAATAACTCGCAATCAATTGGTTGAGAATTATTTGGATCAATATTAACTAAAGAAATATGAATTTTACCTGCTGCATCTTTTGAGGCAGAAACACTGACAGCATCTATTTTTTTCCCGTTTATTTCGTATTTATTACAGACGAATGTCACCGGAAGCAGGGCCGCCTCGTGATGCGCTTTGTAAAGCCAGAAGACCCAATAGGTTGGCGTGAGCGTCATTTTTTCCTTATCGGTAAGGATCACAGCCTGTAATACATTAACTGTCTGGGCAATATTTGCGAAACGCACTCTGTCGCAATGTGAGTTGAAAATATTCAGTGTAACACCGGCAACAATTGCATCGCGCATGGTGTTTTGCTGGAACAGAAATCCGGGATTTGTACCAGGTTCCACATTATACCATGTACCCCATTCGTCAGGAGCGAGTGCGATATGCTTTTCGGGGTCGTGTTTGTCCATAATTGCCGAATGTTTCGAAACCAATTCGTCCATAAACAGTGTTTTTTCGATTGTTGTAAAGTATTCCGCTTCGTCGAACTGCGTTGCAGAACCTTTGTCTCTCCACGTTTTCGGTACTGTGTAGTAATGCAACGACATTGCCTGCATTCTTCGTCCGACCTTTTTCATCAACGTTTCCGACCAGTTGTAATCATCCGAATTTGCGCCGCCGGCAATCCGGTACAGGCGGTTATCGCCATAGTTGCGGCAATATGTAGCATAACGCCGGTAAAGGTCTGCATAAAAGTCGGGCGTCATGTTGCCGCCGCAGCCCCAGTTTTCATTTCCGACGCCCCAGAATTTCACTTTCCACGGTTCTTCCCGCCCGTTTTGTTTCCGAAGGTTAGACATCGGGCTTTCGCCATCGAACGTAATGTATTCCACCCATTTCGACATTTCTTCCACGCTGCCGCTACCCACATTTCCGCAGATATAGGGTTCGCATTCCAGCTGTTCGCACAAGTCAAGAAATTCGTGCGTTCCGAAGCTGTTATCTTCCACCACGCCTCCCCAATGCGTGTTCACCATCTTGGGGCGCTGATTGCGCGGGCCAATGCCGTCCATCCAGTGGTATTCATCGGCAAAGCATCCTCCGGGCCAGCGCAGATTGGGAATGTGAATGTCCTTCAACGCTTTCACTACATCGTTGCGGATACCGCGTGTATTGGGAATCGGGGAATCCTCGCCGACCCAAAAACCACCATAAATGCAATGCCCAAGATGTTCGGAAAAATGTCCGTAAATGTGTTTGCTGATTACAGATTTCCCCTCGTTGGCATTGACTGTCAGTTTGTTTTGCGATTGCATGCCGACAACTCCGCATAGTGCGCCCGCTAATGCAAATAAAAATCTTTTTTTTGTCATTGTCGTAAATTTTTTAAGTTATGAATTACTGCACAAAGATAATAATAAGTGTTGAGACATACACTTATTTTGGTCATAACTTTTCCAAGATTCTTTTCAAAACAACCTGAGCCGAGATTTCTCTGTTGGCTGCTTCGGAAATTATAAGCGATCGCGAGCTGTCGAGCACTTCGTCTGTTACAATCATGTTTCGGCGTACTGGCAGGCAATGCAGAAAAAAAGCATTGTCGGTCAATGCCATTTTTCCGGCATCTACAGTCCATGACATGTCTTTCGAGATGATTTGACCATAATTTTCCAGTTGATATGCCGACCAGTTTTTTGCGTAGATGAAATCGGCGTTTTCAAAGGCTTTTCTCTGGTCGTATTCAATGCGGGCTTTTCCCGTAAATTGCGGCGCAAGTTCGTAGCCACGCGGATGGGTAATCACAAATTCATAGCCGGTTTCGTTCATCCATTCGGCAAAAGAGTTTGGAACGGCCTGCGGGAGCGCCTTGGGATGGGGCGCCCAGGTCAATACAACCTTCGGGTGCGCCTTTTTTTTAAACTCTTCGATTGTGATGTAATCGGCAAAACTTTGCAACGGATGTCTGGTTGCTGCTTCCATGCTGAAAACCGGACGCTCCGACAGTTGAATGAACTGATTGATAATCGTTTCGTTATAGTCATCGTCCCTGTTTTCGAAACGGGCGAAAGCCCTCACGCCGATAATATCGCAATAACAGCCCATTACAGGAATGGCTTCCAGAATATGTTCCGGTTTGTCGCCATCCATCACCACTCCCCGCTCGGTTTCCAGTTTCCATGCTCCCTGATTGATGTCGAGAACAATAACGTTCATTCCCAAGTTGATTCCCGCTTTTTGTGTGCTT
>JAITHZ010000057.1 GCA_031279795.1 Bacteroidales bacterium | reverse complement strand
GGAAGTGATTTTTCCGACAACGGAAATACGACTTTAGGATTAGGCGGCCTTCATAAAGCGAAGATTCAAAGACTTGATTTTAATACGATAAAAAGAACGAATATCGGTTATTTGGGACGCTTCAGCTATGGATACGACGGGAAATATTATTTTACGGCTTCTTATCGCAGAGACGGCGCTTCGGTATTTGGCGCTCGCAATAAATGGGGGAATTTTGCCGCAGCAGGTATTGCATGGAGAATCACTGAAGAACGTTTCATGGAGAAGTTCAAACCGTTGAATAACCTGAAATTAAAATTTTCGTGGGGTCAGAACGGTAATCAGGGAATTTCTCCTTATGCCACTTTGTCGCAGGCGAACAATGGCTCCGGTGCAGGCAACTTCTACGAATTTTCCGACACAGGCGAAAAGGTGTATTACGGCATCATTCAAACTACCCTTGGAAATGCCAATCTGGGATGGGAAAGTACCGACGCCTTGAATACAGGTTTTGAATCTGCCTGGTTGGGAAGTCGTTTGTTTGTGGACGTAGACTTTTATCATTCGCAAACTCGCGATCAGATATTTGAACGTGTTATTCCTTCCATGACCGGATTTTCCCGCATTTATGCATCCATGGGACAGGTAAATAATACGGGAATAGATATTACGGTTCGTTCGGTTAATCTGCAAAATAAAAACCTGACATGGACAACGGGGCTTACCTTCTGGAAGAATAACAACAAGCTGGTCAAACTCTACGGTGAAGACCTTGACGGCGACGGAAAAGAGGATGACGATATAGCGAGTAATCTGTTTATCGGAAAATCGCTGGGCGCTATTTACGGCTACAAACAGGTTGGAATCGTACAGGAAGATGATACCGAGTATATTGCCGCAATGGGGACACTGCCGGGAAATCCGAAATACGATGATATGGTAGATGGAACTCCGGGGCTTACTCCCGACGACCGGACAATTCTCGGCTATCAAAAGGAAAATTTCCGTCTGAATGTAAGCAGTACCCTTCGGTACAGGGATTTTGAATTATATGTGATGGCCGTTGGTATATTCGGTGGAAATGACCGGTATCTGAAAAGTAATCCGTATGCTTTCCGACAGAGTGAATCGGACAGAAATACGATTGATGAAATGACCATATTTCACCGGCCTTACTGGACGCCCGAAAATCGGAATAATACGTATCCTCACGTCAAGTTCAAAAATGACGGACGATTTTTGGGGCTTCAGGACCGTACATGGATGCGCATACAGGACATATCCCTGTCGTACATGGTTAACATGCCCTGGGTAAAATCGTGTAACATCCGGTCTTTGAAAATATTCCTGGCGGCAAAAAACGTAGCAGTCTTCACAAACTGGTTCGGTACGGATCCTGAACTTGGTACAGGTTGGATGGATGGCACTTACCCGGTAATGGCCAGCTATTCTTTAGGCGCAAACTTTAGTTTTTAACAGCAAAATAATTTAATCATGAATAGTAAGAAAATAATAGTTTGTATCGGTCTGTTTATTCTGTTTGCCGGTACAGGTTGCAATGACGATAAATTTCTGGAAGAAAATCCGGAAACTCTTTACTCCACAGACAATATCTTTTCTACTTCTTCACAGGTAGATCAGGTATTAACAAGCATATATTCCCGGATAAGAGATATATGGGTGAATGTTGACATAAGTCATGATTACTTCAATTTTAAAGGGAAAGGCACGGATTTATTGGATATTACGTACAGCAAAAGAGGCCAGGGGTTCAGCGATTACAGTATTATCAATCCCGACCACAGTACATTCAGAGTACTCTATGCCGATTTTTATACGATTATAGCCAGAGCCAATCTGGCCATTCATGCTGCCGAATTGCCTCAGATTGTATGGGCTTCGGCTCAAGATAAGGCGTATGTGCTGGCTCAGGCGCGTTTTTTCCGTGCATTTGCTTACCGTAATCTTGCCGAGTTGTGGGGCGGCGTTCCCATTGTGACGGAAATCATCACAACGCCGCGGTATGATTTTGTCCGTGCAAGCCGTTTGGAAACATACAAGTTTGCTATAGATGAAATGGAAGCGATTGTAAATGATTTACCCGAAACAACGCCACATGGCGGACGTCTTGTTCGTGCAGCCGCACAGCATAATCTCTGTGAACTGTATCTTGCCCGGGGCATACAATTGGAGGCAGAGGGGAATGTTGGTGATGCCAAATCCGATTATGCCAAATCAATTGCCTTTGCCAACCAGATCATTGACGGTTCGATTTATTCTTTGATGACCGAGCGTTTCGGAACCCGTAAAAACGAATCGACGATTTCAATCAACATCCATCCCAGCGGTGAAATATCCCAGCCGGTAGCAGACACGATCCTGTTTGAGACCAATCTTTACTGGGATCTTTTTCAGGACGGAAATATCAATTATCAGGACGGAAATAAGGAATGTATCTGGTCTTTGCAGATTGATTATCAAGCCTACAAAAATGAAGACAAAAGATCGGTACTGCATTATTCGCAATTGTATTCGCCGGTATTGCGCGACGGTTCAAACGGCACCATCATAGGGTTGCTGGAAGACATAGGCGGTCGTCCGAACAGCCATACTACCATGAACTGGTATGTCCGCGACAGCATCTGGGCAGGTCAATGGGCTGACGACTTGCGCAATTCGGACATTGTATTTCGCAGGAGATTTAAGGGTAACGTTGCTTCTTCTCCGTATTATCTGAAGGTTATACCGTGGGACGTATTCTATTACGGGACTGCTGATCCTGTAAAAAATACAAACAATCAGAATATGTGTTTCCCGCTTTCCTGCAAGGTGTGCACAGACAAGTATGTCGGTGTCGCAGACGGACAAGTCAGGCAGAATCTGTTCCGGGACGAATATCTTATCCGTTTACCGGAAACGATTTTATTGCGTGCGGAAGCCAAACAAAGAAACGGAGACAAAACCGGCGCTGCATCCGATATTAACCTGCTGCGCGACCGGTCAAAATGTGCTTATCGCGTAACCGCCGCCGATGTTGACGACAGTTTTAACCTGATTCTCGACGAACGGGCACGGGAACTGCTATACGAAGAGTGTCGCTGGAATACTTTGCTGCGTATGGGTGGAACTGTTGCGGTTGATCGCATTCGCGCGTATTCTTTCTGGCCTGAAACAAAGGCTACGCTGACTTTCAATTATAATTTGTGGCCGATACCGCAATCGGTAATTGATGTGAATAAGGATGTGCCGATGGAACAAAATCCGGGCTGGACAAATCGGTAATCTTTTATTTGAAACTTTTATATTCAAACAGAATTGGTTTGCATAATGTTGTATACTAAAATCATTTCGGTATCGTTTATATACAAACCAAGACTGTTTGGATGTAAGTTAATATGGAACAATCAAAAATAAAATATGAGAGATAAATCATTTATATGCGTTTGTATTGCGTTAGTATCGGCTTTGCCTTTTTATGTCAATGCGCAGAAAAATAATCCGGGTTTTACGGAAACAATAGTTTCAATCTGCATTTAACTACTAACTGCTTGCTATCAAATTCCTTATTCGCAGCTTTCAACGAATCGACGTTATCGTCTCGTCTGATGGCAAAAGAACGGCATACATAAGACGACAGGTGCGTTAAGTATTATTAAGGAAATATTTAACATGGCAGTTGCTCGTTTTTTGAAAACAAGTGTATATATTTGCAGCCGAATTTTAAGCAGAAAAAATGAATATTTCATCTACGCTTGTTCCGTTTCCGACAGTTGCATGGCTGCGGAAAACTGGATTTTTTAACAGAGGGGTCTTCTTGTGTTGCAATTATGCTGGAATTCAACTCCCGATGAAGTGGATTGGCAAGTGTTTCTTCGTAAGAAGATACTTGTCTCTTGCTAAAAGCCATTTGTGTTTTGATAAAAAGTAAAGGATTCTCTATGAAAACTTGTGGACTCTTCATAAAAAACAAAAGGCTCTTGGCGAAAAACTATGGACTCTCCGTAAGAGACCACGAATTCGAGACGCAGGATCATCCATTCTCCGTAAAACGTACACGTTCCGTGATAAAAAACATATGTTTTTCGTGCAAAAGTACATACTTTCGGAATAAAAACACATGTTTTTCGCGTAAAAACATCTGCTTTTTACACAGAAACACATGCTTCTTACACAGAAACACATGCTTTTCCGGAGAATCGGATGCTTTTCAGCAAAAAACATCTGTTTTTAGGACAGAATCACCTGCTTTTTCAGCAGAAGCAAGTGTTTTTGAAGTAAAATCACTTGCTTTTGACCGAAAAGTACATACTTTTGCATCAAAAACAAGTGCTTTTTGGGGGAGACAGTATGAATATATGAAAGCATGTAACAAACATACAACCGTCGGTATCCGGTTGCCCAAAGTCTCCCTTGCAGGGGGATTCAGGCGGCTGGGGAGGACAAAAGAAAAAACGCGGAGAAATGCGGATAGAGACAGAAAAACACGGACGCTTTTTGAGCCGTGTCAATCTGTTGAATCGGCATGATCTGCGTACTAACAATTATTATGTTAAATTTATATTGAATGAACGATGAAAAAGAATTTCGTATTTAAAAGATCGGGTGCATGGCGAAAAATCATGAGTATGCTATGTATCCTGAGTGTTGGCTCGCTTGTTGCCTTTGCGCAGAAACAGGTGAGCGGCAGTGTGACGGACGCCGGAGGCGAACCGCTCGCCGGCGCCAGTGTGATGGAAAAGGGAACCACGAACGGAAGCATGACGGATATTGACGGCAAATTCACGCTGAGCAATGTCGGAAATAATGCCGTTTTGCAGGTTTCCTTTGTAGGATTTGTTACGCAGGAAACGCCTGTCGGAAATGCTTCCACGCTGAAAATCATCCTGACGGAAGATATGCAGGCGCTGGAAGAAGTGGTAGTTATCGGCTACGGGACAGTCCGGAGACAGGATTATACAGGCTCCGTAAGTTCCGTTAAATTGGAAAATTCGGCGATAGCCACTCTGCCAAACTTGCATATTCTCGAAGCGTTAAAAGGGAATGTCTCCGGATTAAATGTCGGAGGAATCAGCACAGCCGGAGGCGATGCCGACCTGTTGATTCGAGGGCAGAATTCCATAAACGGAGATAACAAGCCGTTGATTATTCTGGATGGAATGATTTTTATGGGAAATATGACAGATATCAATCCTAATGATATTGCGAACATAGACGTGTTGAAAGATGCCGTTGCGGCAGCGGCATACGGTTCGCGTTCCGCCAATGGCGTGATTTCCATTTCTACCAAAAAGGGACATACGGACAAACCTGTAATTACGTTCAATGCTTCTGCGGGAATCCACACATGGGCAAATAATAAACCGCAGCTGGCTAATGGAAAAGACTGGCTTGCAAACACAAATGCCATAACTGGCAGAGAGGCGGATAATGTCGCATTCTTGTTGCCGGAAATACAGGAACTGGTTGCTCAGGGTAAAGATCGAAACATGCTGAATATGATAATCCATACGGGCAACTTGCAGGATTATCAGCTTGCCGTTTCGGGCACAGGTAAAGGGATCAATTATTACCTGTCGACTTCTTATGAAAAATCGCATGGCGTTTTTATCGGAGATACCTATAATCGCATTTCTGTTCTGGGAAAAATAAATACCGATATATCCGACTGGTTGAATATCGGCTTGGATGCAGGTTTTTCACGTCGTGATTATTCAGGCGTTTCAGCCGACTTTGGCGGAATGATGAGTGGC
Source organism: Bacteroidales bacterium (assembly GCA_031279795.1). Lineage (GTDB taxonomy): Bacteria > Bacteroidota > Bacteroidia > Bacteroidales > WRGA01 > WRGA01. The sequence goes on along the minus strand of JAITHZ010000057.1, from coordinate 460 downwards.
TCGCCTTACTTTATCTCTATTCACGAAGTTGATCCTGCCACCTATACGCATTGGGTCACGTCTCCTTTGTGGGGTATTGACGACGGATTTCGTGACAATATTGATTTCCGGCATAATTTCCGTTTGAATACACATGCCACAGTGAGTGTTCCCTGGATAAAAGGGTTGAGTTATCGCTTGAGTTTTTTGCCTAATTGGGACTTGACGAGAGAGGGAGACTTTTTTTATGAAACGTATTATCAAAATACGGCGCCAGGGCCGTTTACGCCCGAAGTACTTCAATCCTATCTTACCAGAGCGAACGGAAACCGGACAAACACACGGAAATACAATTATGTGTGGGACAATATCATCACCTACAAGAATTATTTCGGGAAACACAATGTAGAAGCCACATTGGTAGCCACACGCGATTACGATAAATATGATTTGGAAGGGATGTCCGGAAGTGATTTTTCCG
>JAITHZ010000041.1 GCA_031279795.1 Bacteroidales bacterium | reverse complement strand
TGCGATGCATTTGAAGCATTTGTTGAAGCAGGAAATATTTTCGATACTGAAATAGCAAACCGCTACCGTACCTACATTCTGGAACCGGGCGGAGCTTACCATCCTGATGAAATGTACCTGAATTTTCGTGGAAAAGAACCGGACATCCGTGCATTGCTAAAAAAACGTGGGCTGTGATTTTTTTACATTATGATACAGATTGAAGAAATAACAAAACATTACGCTGGCACAACGGTTCTGGACAAGGTGGATTTTTCCATACCTCAAGGTGCAATTTTCGGTTTTCTCGGTCCCAACGGTGCAGGCAAAACTACACTTATCCGCATTCTGACGGGAATCGTTGCGCACGATTCTGGACAGGTATTGATAAACGGGCAGCCTTTGAATCAATTGAGCGTAAAACGAATTGGTTACCTGCCAGAAGAACGCGGCCTGTACAAAAAAATGAAAGTTGGAGAACAGGCAATTTATCTTGCGGTTCTGAAAGGCTTTTCCCCTCTAAAAGCGGAACAAAGTGTCAGGCAGTGGTTTCAAAAGCTAAATATTTCCGATTGGTGGGATAAAAAAGTTGATACTTTATCCAAAGGAATGCAGCAGAAAATACAGTTTATTATTTCTGTCATACATAACCCGGACTTATTAATTCTCGACGAGCCGTTTTCGGGATTGGATCCTATCAACAGGGAAGCTTTGGGCAATGAAATAGAGGAACTGAACAAAGCCGGTATGACGATTGTGCTTTCTACTCACGACATGAATTCGGTGGAACAATTCTGCAGTCATGTGGTTTTGATTGATAAGGGCAATGTTTTGTTATCCGGCAAAGTTGATGAGATCAAACAGGCGAAAAAGTCTTTCCTCTACGAATTTGGTTTCAAGCAAAACGATGAATTATTTGTAAATCAGTGTCATCAGTTGGGAGCAACGATTATTTCCACAGAAAAAAATGGCAACGGTTTTTGTGTCGGCGTACGATTCTTAGACGAGCAGCAAGCCGAAGCCCTGCTTGCTAATGTGCTGGGGCAAATCGGCTTGACCTCTTTCAGGGAAATACTTCCTTCAATGCATGATATTTTTGTTGAATCCATCACCCATAAATGATGAATCTGCCCTTAAGTTGATAAATTTACTTAAAAAGGTATCGGATTTTTCACTTGTTCTACCGCACTCTCCAGAACAGAAACAACTCTGTCGCACCAAATGTCAAATTCCTCGTCAGGAGTTTGACATTTGGGATGAGAGAGAATATAATCGACAGTTTCCTTTATTCCCCGGTCGAAGCGGATGGTTGCTACAAAGTCGGGAACAAGGCGTTTCAGTTTGCTGTTGTCGAACATTACGGAATTTGCCTTGTCGCCAATCAGCCCACCCAGTAAATCGTATTCGCTGCAAGCAGCCAGAAATTCTGAAGAAACATGAATGGCTTTCATTTTCACATTCAATGACCTGGCAATGGATTCATAAATTTGATTCCACGTAAGCGTCTCATCAGAAGTTATCTGTACAGCCTCGCCAATTGCGTGAATATTACCCAACAATCCGATAAATGCCTTTGCAAAATCGCGGCAATGCGTCATAGTCCAAAGGGAAGTACCATCACCGTGTATGATTACCGGTTTACCGTCGAGCATTCGTTTCAGTACCTGCCAGCTGCCTTTGTTGCCATGCACGCCGAGTGGAGCCGAACGTTCGCAGTAGGTATGGCTCGGACGAACAATTGTTATCGGAAATGCCTCATTACGATATAGTTGCATCAGGTATTCTTCACAAGCAATTTTTTCGCGCGAGTACGCCCAGTAGGGATTGGCAAGCGGTGTTCCTTCCGTAATCCGGTAATCCGACAGTGGTTTCTGGTATGCCGACGCCGAACTGATAAAAACAAACTGTTGTGTTTTTCCCTTAAACAGTCGGTAATCGCGTTCGAGATGCATTGGCGTAAAGGCAATAAAATCTGCCACTGCGTCAAAACTCAATGAAGCGATTAACGAAGCAACCTGCTGTTCATCGTTGATGTCAGCCAGGAGAGGAATAGCGCCTGTCGGCAAAGCGTTGTTTCCCCTGTTGACAAGGTACAGTGTATGCCCTTCGGCAATCAGTTTTTGAGAAATGGCCGTACTGATTGTGCCTGTTCCTCCGATAAAAAGTATTTTCATACAATAGAATAATTGGTTGTTTTAAATATTGCAATAAAGCAGGGCAAAGTTAGAATTTTTTCTTGAAAGATTTTCTTTAGATCGTTTAATCATCACATAAGATTTTGCAACTGCACCAACCATTATTGTCGGCGCGCTATTTCTTCACCCTGCTTTTTTCGTCTAAACGCCCAGTACAACCGACGCACCTATATTCAATTTACGGCTCAAGCCATAAACGGAACTACACGGCGGTTACACAAAAGTATTTATCCCGAATGGCAAATGTTTCTCCGAAGGCTTCTGCAAGTTCTTTGTACGAATCACTGTCGGAGAGCGGGTAAATATAAAAAACAGGCAGACTGAGATTTTGGTTGTAATTGATTTGGACTGTCTCAAAAAGAAGAAAAAGAATGAAAACATTTAAAGTATGGACAAACACGGGGTTAGATTTTGATGAAACATTTGAAGTTTCCGACGACGTAACCGAAGCCGAAATAGAAGAGATTGCAAGAGATGTGGCTTTCAATATAACTTATTAATACAATGAAAAAGCCCCATAAAATAATCGTATGCCTGGCACAGTCGGAAGAAGACCGCCGCCGGATGATTTCGCAGCTGCTGGTAAACTGCGGCTTTGCCCGCACGCCGCACGAGGCCAAGAAAATAATTGCCCTGTCGCCATTCGACGTCGACTTGCCGGACGCTTACTTTGTCGCCGCATTGAATTATAATTTCCGGACCAGTTCATACACCACGCACCGGCTTTATGCGATGGCCATCAACGGCCATCTCGTTGTGGTTGGCGCCAAGCGTATCCCTCCGGAAATGGAGTTTATGTGCGAGATACATACGACAGCAGATTTCCATTGACTAAAGCAGCCTGCTTTCTTATCAGAATTGTACCGCGCCTAATTGCCGGCTTATATCCTGAATGGCAGCGTTCAGCGTTTGGATTTCCGATTCGGAAAACCTGGCCGACTTACCGTTTACCCTGTTACCGTTCAGGCGCTGGTAAAACCATTGCGGGGTTTTGTGGAAGTA
>JAITHZ010000339.1 GCA_031279795.1 Bacteroidales bacterium | reverse complement strand
AGGTACGGCAATCAGCTCCCGAACGCAGGCAGGATTACAGCAAATACCAGACACAGAAAGATGGAGCAGGCGGCGGCACGCCTGGACAACAACAACGTCCATTAAAAGCCGAGCCGGTGAAAGTCGGCCCGAAAGTCGGACGAAATGATCCATGTCCCTGTGGAAGCGGAAAAAAATACAAAAGCTGCCACGGAACGCAAATTAGTTGAGAGTTGAGAGTTGGGAGGAGCATTATTGATTATGTTATGCATGCTGACGACTGATTTTTATTTCCTGACTTTCAATCTCCATTCTATTTTCAAACAAAACACAAAATAATTCAACTATAAATTGTACTTTTGCAAAAAATAAAAAATTACAGATATGGGACGATTCTTAGCAATAGGTTTAATTTATGAAGCCGATGTATTTCGCGACGAAATGAACAGTGTAAAGGCAGATATTGCAGATGTGACTGCCGAAATGCAAAAATCATTGGGGTACGATATCGCTATGTATGATGTAGTCGAAAGTAATGATTTTGTAGAATTTACCTTAAAAAAAGAGATATTACATACTAATTTATACTCTTTTCTCAAAGAATTTTACCCAATTATTTATTCAGACAAAAGTTCGGTATATAGCGAAGAATATCAAAAAATACTTGATTTGTTGGAAACAGACAAGTTTGACGAGTGCATGAATATAGCCAAAAGCAGAAGTAATATGACTTTTCGTTTCGACAGTTATGCAGAGCCGCAATTTATGCATGTAGGTGAAGTGTTCAGAAAGAGTATTACTATTCAAACAGAAATTATTAATCTTTATTACGGTTATGGAAAAATTGTTACCGAAGGTATAAATGATATTGAGCGTATTTTCGAGCATTTTGCCCGAAAAGCGCTTAAAAATCAGCCTATTGCACAGACATTAAGATTGTATGTATCAGGGTAAAATATACAATAACTGTCCGTAGCGCAATTTCTGATGCAAAAAGAGAAAGAAAAGCTGAGGAAGGATAGTGAGAACCAAAGAAAAAGAACTTTGTCCACAAATTACACAAAAAAATCAGTATAATTCGTGGACAATAACCATAACCAAATTTCGTATCCTTACTCTATCAGCATAACTGATAGTTGCTGTTGTGCCCAGGACGAGACTCGAACTCACACGAGATAACTCTCACTACCCCCTCAAAGTAGCGTGTCTACCAATTCCACCACCTGGGCATTTCTAAGCCTTGACATATTTTCGTACCCAGAGCAGGACTCGAACCTGTACATCCTTACGGACACTAGTCCCTGAAACTAGCGCGTCTACCAATTCCGCCATCTGGGCATTTGAATAAGCGATTTTTGTCGCTCTCGCTTATCTTTTTTAAGCGAGCGAAAAACGGGACTCGAACCCGCGACCCTAACCTTGGCAAGGTTATGCTCTACCAACTGAGCTATTTTCGCATGTCTATGTTTGGACAGAAACTTAATTCCGGCTGCAAAAGTACAATCTATTTTTATTCTCTCCAAATTTTTCAGAAAATTTTTTCAGAAAAATTTGGAGAGAACGGATTGAGAGGCGCGAGTTGAAAATATTGTACAACTCCAACCGTACAAAACCTTTCAGTAGTTTAGTCCTGAATTTTCGTACTTTTGCGTTCAAATAAATCAACTGCAACTGAATCTGCTAATAAATAAAAAATCAATAATTTATTTTCAGCAATTCAAAAAATGCTTGTGGATGTTCACATGCCGGACAGGCATTGGGCGCTTTTTTGCCTTTGTGCACATATCCGCAGTTGCGGCATTGCCATTCCACTTCTTCATCTTTTTCAAAAACTTTGCCTTCTTCCAAGTTTTTTAGCAATTTGAGATAGCGTTGTTCGTGCTTATCCTCTACTTTGGCTATGTTCTTGAAAGCCATAGCTATAGCTTTGAAGCCTTCGTTTTCGGCTATTTGCGCAAATTCAGGATATAAAATTGACCATTCTTCGTTTTCGCCAGCTGCGGCAGCTTTCAGATTCTCGGCGGTGCTTCCGATAACTCCGGCCGGATACGATGCAGTGATTTCTACCATACCGCCTTCCAGAAATTTGAAAAAACGTTTGGCATGTTCTTTTTCCTGTTCTGCTGTTTCCATGAAAAGGGCGGAAATCTGTTCGTAGCCTTCTTTTTTTGCTATCCCTGCAAAATACGTATAACGGGTTCGTGCTTGGGATTCCCCTGCAAATGCTTTCAATAAATTCTGTTCTGTTTGTGTTCCTTTGATAGTCATAATGTTTATCTTTTAATAATATATTTTTAATAAAAACTGATGGCAAAATTAGATAAAATTATTGGGAATTGCAAGCGTACTGAATGAAAAATGTTTTTTCGATAATTGCTTGCATGAAAAACACAAGGTCTTAGTTTTGCTAAGACCTTGTATTATGGGTGGCTGATCGGATTCGAACCGACGACCCTCAGAACCACAATCTGATGCTCTAACCGACTGAGCTACAACCACCATGTATTTTGCGGCGCAAAGATACTGCTTTTTAGAGATATTGCAAGTAATTTTCCTGTGAATAAATATCTTTTAATGTTTATTCAGCAAATAATCCATTTGGACTTCTGAAATCTTTGTCGTAATTTTGCCTCAATATATTAAAAATATAAAAAATGGTAGGAAAATTGATTGTAATAGAAGGCTTGGACGGCTCGGGAAAATCAACACAAATCGAATTGTTGAAATCAAGGTATGATGTAAAAAGGATTCGTTATCAATATGTTCACTTTCCAATGCTCGACAAGGGTATTTATGGCGAGATGATTGGTGAATTTTTGCGCGGCGAATATGGTTCGCTAACCGACGTTGCGCCCAAATTGGTTGCGTTGCTGTTTGCTAATGACCGAAAAGAACATATTAATCAAATAATAAATTGGTTAAATGACGATTACATCGTTTTGGCCGACCGATATGTAAATTCGAATATCGCCTTTCAGTGCGCTAAAATTGAAAGTACAGCTGAAAAAGAAAAACTAAAAAAATGGATTTTGACATTTGAATATGATTACAATAAATTGCCGTTGCCATCTCTTTCTTTCTTTCTGGACGTTCCGTTTAGTTTTGTTGCAAAGTCGCTGTCGAGCGTGAGAGAAGGGAAAGACCGTGCATACTTGATGGGCAAGCAGGATATTCATGAAAATTCATTTGCCTTACAGCAAGGCGTTTACAGTGAATATTGCAAAATGCTGCAGGAACAACCGGATTTTATCCGTATCAACTGTTGGGATGAAACTGTTGGGATGAAGAAACCTGAATGTATTAATGATTTTATTATTAGTATATTGAATGAGAAATTGAGAATTGAAAAAAAATGAAGGTAATAGTTTCCTATACTCAGTGCAGCCGGAAAACGACCGGCATTACATACCTGACGGGAGCATAGTATCCATTTTTTACGCAGGGTTTCCATCGCGGCATTTGCCTGATTACACGCAATGCTTCGTTGTCCATTTCCGGCGTCACGCCTTTGAGTAGCATGACGTCCGTAATTGTTCCGGTTTCCGTAATAATAAAGGTACAGAGTACGGTACCCGCTATGCCTTGTTGCATTGCATCGGCAGGGTAAATCACATTTTTGTATACATAGGCACGCAAAGCCGCTATTCCCCCAGGAAATTCTGCCATGCGGTCGGTTTCTGTTGTTGCGACAGGCTGTGGTTGTTGCTTGAGTGTAACAGATTGACTGTCACTTTTCTGCATACTGGCCGCTTCCAAATGAGAATCCGTGATGTGTATTTCTTCCGGCATTTCCTGTACGATTGCGGCTGGCGCAGCAGCTACTTGCAGTTCTTCTTGCAAAACCGGAACTTCATCTTGAGGAATATCCCACGTAATTGGAACAAAATCTTCGCGAAACGTATATTCATCGTCAAGCAGACTGTCTGTCCCGCCGTTCCGCCATTCCAGTCCGGCATATAAAAATGAAGCAGCAATCACATATCCTATCAGGATATACAACGATCGTTTGTGTTCCAAATCAACTTGGGGAGACTTTGGCGCTGCCATAATTCAACAAATTTTGCTGCAAAAGTAAAAAATAGGAATGGTAAAAACAAGCTGTTAAGCTGCAAAATCAAAAAATAAGAAGAAAAAAATTCATTATTTGAAAAAAAATTACGTTCTTTGCAGGCTAATTACAAGATGACAGGCCTCCATTTTGATTACAGGCTTTTCAGTGTTCATAATTAATAAATTAGATGGAATTTTCCGCTCAACAGATTGCCGATTTCCTGAAAGGGGATATTACAGGAAATCCTCATGTAAATGTTTCGGACTTTGCGAAAATTGAAGAAGCTGTACCCGGTACGCTCACATTTTTGTCGAACATGAAATATGCTCCCTACCTTTATTCTACGAAAGCAAGTATTGTACTGATAAACAAAACGTTTGAACTTACGGAGCCGGTTTCGCCGACATTGATTCGTGTCGACGACGCATACGCCTCGCTCGCCATGCTGCTGAGCCTGATTGAAAAGGCCAAACAGAGAAAAACCGGCAGAGAAAAACCGGTTTATGTCGCAGAATCGGCAAGCGTTCCCGAAAACTGTTATGTTGGTGTTTTTACTTGTATCAGCGAAAATACTTCCATCGGCGAAAATACGCAAATTTATCCGCAAGTATTTATTGGTGAAAATGTTACAATCGGCGAACGATGCATTATATACCCCGGTGTGAAGATTTATGCCGAAACGCGCATTGGAAAGAATTGTATCCTTCATGCCGGAGCCGTTATAGGCTCCGACGGATTCGGCTTTGCTCCTGAAGGTGAGGCATACAGCAAAATTCCCCAAATCGGAATTGTGGAAATTGAAGACAATGTAGAAATCGGTGCAAATGCCACCATCGACAGAGCAACGATGGGAAAAACACTTATACGCAAAGGTGTGAAATTGGACAATCTGGTGCACATTGCCCACAATGTGGAAGTGGGAGAAAATACGGTGATGGCAGCGCAGACTGGCATAGCCGGCTCCACGAAAATAGGCGCAAGCTGTATGTTCGGCGGTCAGGTTGGCATTTCCGGCCATATTGAAGTAGGCGATAATGTGAAACTCGGCGCACAGTCGGGCGTACACAATTCCGTTAAACACAACAGCACGATGATGGGCACTCCGGCGTTGGATGCACGAAACTTTGCGAAATCTTCGGCTGTATTTAAACAATTGCCCGAATTACGATGGGATATTATTCAATTAATAAAAAATTCAGATAATAATACTAATGATAATAAATAACAATCGCCGTCCTGTCTGTTCAGAAAGATGATGGCGAATAATTTTTTTATTTTATGACGAAACAAAAAACCTTGAAACAGCCTTTTTCATTAAGTGGGAAAGGATTACACACCGGGTTAAATATTACGGTTACATTCAATCCTGCTCCGGAAAATCACGGTTACAAAATACAGCGAATTGATTTAGAA
>JAITHZ010000308.1 GCA_031279795.1 Bacteroidales bacterium | reverse complement strand
GTTTACACTTTGGTGTACAACAGCGAAATTTTGGAGAAACTGCACATTCCAGAAAGCAAAGTAACCGCCTCGTTTATTCGGCGACTGCCTTTCGCAGGAAAAAAATATCGCAATTATTTGCCGCTGTTCATCAAAGCAATTGAAAGTTTCGACCTGAGCGGCTACGACAGTTAATCGTCATCGGAACCGGTCCCGACCGCACCAAAATAGAAAAACTGCGAACAGAGAACGTTGAAATGTTGGGTTATCAGCCTTTTTCTGTTTTGAAAACTTATATGGAGCGGGCGCGCGCCTTTGTTTTTGCTGCTGAGGAAGATTTTGGCATAGTGCCGGTTGAGGCGCAAGCCTGCGGAGTTCCCGTCATCGCTTACGGAAAAGGCGGCGTTCCGGAAACGGTTGTCGAAAAAGAGACGGGCATATTTTTTCAGGAACAAACCGTCGCTTCGCTGATCAAGGCAGTGAATGAATTTGAAAAAATCAAGCATTCGTTTGATTCACAAAAAATAGCAAAGCACGCGGCACAATTCAACGAATTGATTTTTAAGGAAAAAATGCTCCATTTTGTACAAAACCATGTCTGATACATAAACAGATAGAAATCATCTTAATATCCCCCACAACGGAAAATTCTTTTATTGAGAGTTTTCCGTTTTTTATTTTTAGCAAAGACGGAATTATTTGCATAAAAATTCAGGCTAATACACAAACAGATAAAAATGTCCTGCAAAATTTATAGGAAAGCTGGATTAAAATTGCGAATTCTCCCATCTCTGCTCATCTCTCATTTCTCCATTTCAACTTGTCTTCAACGCGAAAAAAAATCACGTAATTATGATACTGTTTTCCGAAAAATAAGTACCTTTGCAGCAAAATAACAGAAATACGATGTTAGTCAAAAAAATTGGAGAAACAATAAAAAAACGCCGTAAAGAATTAAAGATTACTCAGATACAGGTAGCAGAACAAGCGAAAATAAACATCAATACGCTGTACAAGCTGGAACGAGGCCTAACCAACCCGACGTTGGAAGTACTGGGAAAGTTGTTAGAAGTATTGGAAATGAAAATTGAACTGAGTGTTAAAAACGATGGCGAAGAATTTTTATCCCTCAAATGACAGTAATAAAAACGATAGACAAGTCATAAGTCATTTATTTATATTAACAAAAAATATGAAAAATTTGAATAAGATCGCCTTAGTGTTGGGTTGTTTGTTTTTTATGGCAGAAAACATGAATGCACAACAAGTAAAATCGCCGAACGGGAATTTACAGTTGAATTTTTCGGTTCAATCCGGTGGTTTTCCGTCCTACAGTCTTTCGTATAAAGGTCTGGAAGTCATCAAACCGAGCAGACTGGGACTTGAGCTGGTCGGTGAAAATCAATATGTACGTTTTGGGGAAGCAATGGACTTTGCTAATAGCAAGGAGGTTCCATCGGTGTCGTTATACGATAAATTTATACTGACAGACACCCGCACTGCTACTTTTGATGAAACTTGGACGCCGGTGTGGGGCGAAGAAAAAGAAATTCGTAACCATTATAACGAGCTGCTTGTTACGTTGCAACAGGAAGGAAGCGGTCGTGCGATTCTTGTTCGTTTCCGGCTGTTTGACGACGGGCTGGGCTTCCGTTATGAATTTCCGCAACAAAAAAGCCTGACATATTTTGTCATCAAAGAAGAACGGACGCAGTTTGCCATGTCTGGCGACCATACCGCCTTCTGGATCGCTGGCGATTACGACACGCAGGAATACGATTATACCACGTCGAAACTTTCGGAAATCCGGAAGTTGATAAAAAACGCCATTACCCCCAATGCATCACAAACGCCTTTCTCACCCGTTGGCGTGCAAACGGCTCTACTGATGAAAACGGCTGATGGTCTGTATATTAACCTGCATGAAGCGGCATTGATTAACTATTCATGCATGCACTTGAATCTTGACGATCGCAATTTTGTGTTTGAATCATGGCTTACTCCTGATGCACAGGGAAATAAAGGTCACATGCAAACGCCATGCCACTCGCCCTGGCGGACGGTTATCGTCAGCAACGACGCCCGTGACATCTTAGCCTCACGTATCACCTTGAATCTCAATGAACCGTGTAAAATAACCGATACTTCATGGATCAAACCGATGAAATATATTGGTGTATGGTGGGAAATGATTACGGGTAAAAGCAGCTGGGCCTACACCAGCGATTTTCCCAGCGTACAATTGGGTGTTTCCGACTACACAAAGGCTCGCCCATCCGGTCTCCATGCCGCCAATACCGCTCATGTAAAGGAATACATTGATTTTGCAGCAGAAAACGGCATAGATGGCGTTCTGGTCGAAGGATGGAATATAGGCTGGGAAGACTGGTTCTCCCATTCCAAAGATTATGTATTTGATTTCGTTACACCTTACCCCGATTTCGACGTGGCAGCCATCCGCGATTACGCTGCAAGCAAAGGTGTGAAAATGATCATGCATCACGAAACCTCGTCGTCGGTACGCAACTACGAACGGCATTTAGACAAGGCATATCAATTTATGGTCGACAATCACTATCCGGCAGTAAAAAGCGGCTATGTGGGCAACATCCTTCCGCGCGGTGAATATCATTACGGTCAGTGGATGGTCAATCATTACCAGTATGCGCTGGAAAAGGCAGCCGAATACCGATTGATGCTGAACGCACATGAGGCAGTTCGTCCAACGGGAATCTGCCGCACGTATCCCAACCTGATAGGTAATGAATCGGCACGGAGCACAGAATATCAGGCTTTTGGCGGCAGCAAACCAAACCATACCACCATTTTGCCATTTACCCGACTGATTGGTGGCCCGATGGATTATACACCGGGTATATTTGAAATGGATATTTCAACGTATAATCCTGATAATGATTCACATGTAAATGCAACAATTGCCAATCAGCTGTCGCTTTATGTCACTATGTCAAGCCCGTTGCAGATGGCGGGCGATTTGCTGGAAACTTACCGTCGCTTTCCCGATGCTTTTCAATTCATAAAAGACGTGGCCTTAGACTGGGACGTCTCGAAATATCTTGAAGCCGAACCCGGTGCTTATCTCACAGTAGCACGCAAAGCTAAAGGTTCAGGCGCCTGGTTCGTTGGAAATACCAATGGAGAGACAGCTCGAACGACAACTGTGAATTTTAGTTTCCTTGAACCTGACAAAAAATATGCTGCTACCATTTATGCAGACCGGAAAGACACTCATTACAAAACCAATCCACAAGCATACGAAATCAAAACCATTCAGGTGACAAACAAGTCGGTCATTTCGCAATATTGTGCACCAGGAGGAGGCTTTGCAATTACAGTTATGAACAAATAAAATCCGGAAAAAGAAGCTATTCGATTTTCTCGAACAGTTTCTTTTTTAACAATCATTTAAGTTTAAAAAGTATGTTGTATTGATTATTTTTGTTATATCTTTTAATTAATATAAAAAATTATGCAAACTATTGAAAATTATAATTTTGCCGGAAAAAAGGCATTTATTCGTGTTGATTTCAATGTACCGCTAAACGAACAGTTAGAGGTAACTGATTCGACCCGTATTCGCGCAGCAATGCCAACGTTGAAAAAAATACTGTCCGACGGAGGCAGTGTTATAATCGGTTCACATTTAGGCCGTCCCAAAAGCGGGGCGGAAGATAAGTTTTCATTAAAACACATATTGCCTGTTGTATCGGAATTGCTGGGAGTTTCGGTGCAGTTTGCCAATGACTGTATGGGACAGGAAGCCATCGAAAAGTCGGTGGAATTGAAACCCGGCGAAGCTCTGCTGCTTGAAAATTTGCGTTTTTATGCCGAAGAAGAGGGAAAACCCCGTGGATTGCCCGACGATGCTTCCGACGAAACGAAGGCTGAAGCCAAAAAAGAGATTAAAGAAAAACAAAAAGCATTTGCCCATCAGTTGGCCTCTTATGCAGATGTATATGTAAATGACGCCTTTGGCACTGCGCATCGCGCTCATGCCTCTACCGCACTGATTGCCGATTATTTCAACGAAAACAGTAAACTTTTTGGCTATCTGATGCAAAACGAAATTGATGCTGTGGAAAAAGTGCTGAAAACATCAGTGAAACCAGTAACTGCCATTATTGGCGGCTCAAAAGTATCTACCAAAATAACGATTATCAAAAATCTAATGACAAAAATTGATAATCTGTTGATCGTTGGCGGAATGGCCTTTACATTTTCAAAAGCTCAGGGTGGAAAAATAGGTAACTCGCTCTGCGAAGACGATATGCTGGATTTAGCAAATGAAATTCTGGACGAAGCCCAAAAGTCGGGTGTAAACATCGTTCTCCCCAACGATACGATAGCTGCCGACAAATTTGCAGCCGACGCCAATACGCAACTGTGCACCGACAAGAATATTCCCGACAGCTGGATGGGACTTGACCTGGGGCCGGCTTCAATACAAGCAATGTCGGATGTCATCAAATCCTCCAAAACAATACTGTGGAACGGACCGGCTGGCGTATTTGAGTTCGAGCAGTTTGCGCATGGCTCTAAAGCCTTAGCAGAGGCGATTGCCGAAGCTACCGCCAACGGCGCATTTTCGTTGATTGGTGGCGGCGATTCGGTGGCGGCAATCAACAAATTCAACCTGGCCGACAAGGTTAGCTATGTTTCCACTGGAGGTGGAGCCTTGCTCGAATTTATCGAAGGTCAAGTGTTGCCCGGAATCAAAGCTATCAGAGGCTTTTAATTAAGCCTTACATTCGCAACTAAATATAACGGCAAAATTTTTATGTAATTATGAATTATGAATTAAGAATTAATTCTTAATTCAT
>JAITHZ010000289.1 GCA_031279795.1 Bacteroidales bacterium | reverse complement strand
CGTCAATAATCCACCGGCCGGGTACCGTATCTTTCATGTATCCCCGCCAGCCCTTGAATGACTTTCCGTCGAACAGCACAATCTGGTCGCCTTCTTTTGCAAATTCATCCAGATTGACTTGCGGTTTGTTTAGCAGCACATAAGCCGGACAGTCGGCAGTTGCTTCGACGAGTGTTTCCTCCGGCCCTTCAGCAATCAGTTTGGGATCGGCTGGAACTTCAGTTTTCGTTGTGTCATTAGAGGCGTCTGTTTGAGCGCTGTCCGATTTTTTCGGGGAGCAGGCAATTGTTAAACCTGTTAGCGCAATAATTACCGCAAAATAATTTACTTTTTTCATGTTAGAATGTCTGTTATAAGTTAAAAAAGATTGTAATTTGTTCTCAATTTCATTCATGGCATATCTGGTAATTTCCAGCCATCACGATAAGTATGTTTAATCAATTCGTCTGCAAACGGCTTGGCTTGCACAGTTTCCATCTCCTTGTCGAATTTCGGATCTCCATCAATGATTCGGAAATTATCCGATTTGGTTACTTCGAAGTTATCGGTGTCGGAAATGTTGGTAAACTGCATGTTAGCGCCATTCCATTCCAGTTCCTTGTTCAGTCCCTGCAAACGGACAGCCAGCACGCCCATTGCCACCATTTCGTTGAACGGACCGGCTTCGCTGAAATCGGAAGAAGGTATTCTGCGGGAATCGGGGTTTTCCTTGCAGGCTTTTACCCAGTCCATTTCGTGGCTGTCGGTAATTTCGCGCTGTGTTTTTGGAGCGTTAGGCACGCGACCGGAAAGCAGCCATGGATTTCGGCCGTAGCATCCGCAAATCAGCGTATCTTTTGTTCCATAGAAAATAGCTGCTCCTCCGGCTTCGTTGAGGTTTTTTCCTGCCGGCCAACCTTTGGGCATTACAGGTTTGATGCCACCGTCGTACCAGTAAATTTCTACTTCGGGGAATTTTACTTTCTTAACAGACGGAACGTTGCGTTCGGGGAAAGTATATCGCACAGTTTGTGCCGTCGGAGCGCAGTCGGTGAGAAGAAGTGTTGAACTGCCCTGAACTTTGGTCGGGTATCCCAATTTCAATCCTTTGAAGATCGGATGCATGATGTGACAGGCCATGTCGCCAAGCGCACCGGTTCCATAGAGCCACCATCCACGCCAGTTCCATGGGTGATAAATTGCGTTGTAGGGAATCAGTTTTGCCGGGCCGGTAAACAAATCCCAGTTCAGGGTGTCGGGCACCCACTGACCCTGTGAAGGCGCATTCAAGCCTTGCGGCCAGATAGGACGGTCGGTAAAGGTGTCCACCCGCTTAACTTCGCCGATTTCGCCGTTCCAAATCCAGTCGCATACATTGCGAACCCCAACGTCGGACGCGCCCTGGTTTCCCATCTGGGTCGCAACTTTGTACTTTTCGGCCAATCGGGTCAGCAGGCGCGATTCATACACCGAATGTGTCAACGGTTTTTGAACGAAAACATGCTTGCCCTGCGTCATGGCTGTTGCCGCAACAATGGCGTGCGTATGGTCGGGTGTTGCAACTATTACGGCGTCGATGGATTTGCCCATTTCGTCGTACATTTTTCTCCAGTCCCAATACTTTTTGGCTTTGGGATTTTCTTCAAATACTTTGGCTGCATATTTCCAGTCTACATCGCATAAAGCTACAATGTTTTCCGTTGATTTCACAGCTTTAATGTTGGCATTTCCCATTCCGCCAATCCCGACTGTTGCGATGTTGAGTTTATCGCTTGGCGCCGTATAGCCGAAACTTTTGCCTAATACCGTACTTGGAATAACAGTCAAGCCAATGGCTGTCGTTGCTCCTGCCTTGAGAAATTTTCTCCTTGAAATGTTTGATGACATAAATTTATTTTTAAGGTTATAATACATGATCACATACTTTTTCTCTATTAACTAAAGAAATTACAGGGAATTGATTTTCCGCAAAAGTATAAAAATATTCTGTAATCAAATCCAACTGTTCTGTATTTTTTTATAAACTATCATATATAATTTTTGAGATTTTATCAAAATACTAATAATAAATTATTTAGCGAATATATTTATAATTATGACAACTCCAACGGCTTTTTTAATCCTCTCCGATCACGACATTTCACTGGCGCTGGTAATAATAAGTCAGCAGCATAAATGTGAACACACACCATATTTTTCTCATAAAAAATTAATAATTCTGATGCAAAGATAGCGGAAACAACAATAACGGATTGTCATATTTGTCCGAAAGTTTTTAATTTTTTAGGCATGACTTGCATAAATGTCGCAAATTGTTGCATAAATGTCGCATTTTATCAATTAGAATTATTTTTACTCAAGAAATTATTGAAACCTGAGTCTAATGTTTCAGTTCAAAAAACGGAACCTCAATTATCTTGTTATCGACCGTAAAACTGTCTTTTGGGTTTATGAATTTGTAATTCTAATTTCAATTTACAAGAGTTCACAAATTTATTATTTTGTCTTTCGGATATTTCACTGTGTATTTTATGATTAGCTCACGACTTTCACCCGGTTTCAGCGGAAACATCCATGTCAGCACGCCAAGTTCTTTGTTGATGGCAGCGTTTGCTGTGTCGAGCAGTTCTACTTCAATATCTTTTTGCATGGAAATCGGATACTGTTCCTTCAAAATCATATTGACAGGTGTTCGTTTGGTATTCTTCACGGTAAGTTTATAGGCAAAATCCTGCTTTTTATCTTTGTCAAACAGGCGTGTTTTGCTGAAATCCTGCAATTTTACACGTGAAACGACCACCCGTTTGTCTTCGTTCAGCGTCAGGTTCAGGATTTGCTGTGTCGAGGAAGGGTCGATTGTCGATTTTCCAAAATAACTTCCTTCGATGGTGATGTTTGCTTCACCGGGGAGCAGGTTCAAGTTTTCCCATCCGGAGATTTCGGCCAGCAAGTACGCGCTTTTGTCCAGTTTCGGTGCAGAATAATATTTGTAAACTGTCGGCAAGGTCTGTTCTTTCAACACGATGAGTTGTCGGGTTCCGTCGCCCAGTATGTTGTAGTTTAAATCAATGTTGTAGGTGGCGTCCAGCGAATTGTCTGATTCGGTGATAAAATCTTCGAGGCTGTTTTTCAGTGTAATGAGAATAACGCCATTAGTCGCTCGCGAGCCATAAAGTGCGGTTGCCGATGCATCTTTCAGTATTTCAATGCTTTTAATCATGGATGGGGCAATTGAGGAAGCTTCTCCTTCTTCCATTAGTTCGCCGTTCACGACATAGAGGGGCGCTGCAGTCGGCGTTATAGTGCCGATGCCTCTGACACTGCTCACTGTTTCCGACATATCATCTTTCCTGTCAAATGCTTGAATTGAATTCATT
>JAITHZ010000246.1 GCA_031279795.1 Bacteroidales bacterium | reverse complement strand
TATCCCATTCTGTTTCAACAGGCATGCTGTTTTTTTTGCAAGCCTGAAAGTGTAAATGGTCGGGAGCGGAAGCGCCGGCGCCTGCACCATTAAAAAAAACAGTAAAGTTATTTAATTTCTTTGAAAAATAAAGCATGTCTGGCAGATACGGGAAAATTTGCTGCGAAATGTGCTGCGTGGCCGCAATCGTAAAATGCGGATAGAAAATAGGATAAGGATTCACCAGCAAACAAAATAAATCGTTTAACTGTACCTTTTGCTGCTGAGGTGGTAATTGCTGAGGACACAGAAAACAGGGGCGTTTTGGCGCTTCATCCGGCTTTATTTTTGAAGCAGCCGACACAATTCGCGCCGGATTGTGCTGCAAAATCACACGGCTGTTTCCCAGCTGTATCGTTTTTTGCCTGTTTGCTCCAAAAGAGCGATAATTTTTTTCTGCCAGTTCCCAATTCTTTAATTGTGTGTCGAATAACTCAATTGCAGCTTCGTTGAATGTACTTTCCTGTGTAACTATCATATATGTTTTAGATAAAAAAGATTGCAAATATATGCTTTTTTTGAAATAAAATAAATACCTTTGCAGACGTTGGAAAAATTAATAACCGATTACCATTGCTAAAACATGAATGCTTGTAAATAAACAAGATATCGGATGACATGCGTGGAACATTGTTCGTATAAATTAATAAGTCAAACCAATAAAAACCAGTATGGGAAAAATAATAGCTTTGGCAAATCAAAAAGGTGGCGTAGGAAAAACGACCACAGCCATTAACTTAGCCGCATCTTTGGCGGTACTCGAAAAGAAAGTGCTGATAGTAGACGCAGACCCGCAAGCAAATGCGTCATCGGGTTTAGGAGTTGACATTAAGAATGTTAAAAGTTCTATTTATGAATGTATCATAAATGGAGTCAGCGCCCACGATGCTGTTGTTTCTACAGAAGTCGAGGGATTGAAAATCATTCCTTCGCATATTGATTTGGTAGGCGCCGAAATCGAAATGCTGAACCTGGATAACCGCGAAAAAGTGCTGCGAACTATTCTGCAAGACATTAAGGTCGACTATGATTATGTGCTGATTGACTGCTCGCCGTCGCTGGGGCTGATTACCGTAAATACGCTTACGGCGGCCGATTCGGTCATTATTCCCGTTCAATGCGAATATTTTGCATTAGAAGGCATCACTAAATTGTTAAATACAATTAAGATAATTAAATCCAGGCTGAACCCAGCGCTGGAAATCGAAGGATTTTTGCTGACGATGTACGATGCGCGCTTGCGTTTGGCCAATCAGGTTTATGAAGAAGTTCGGAAACATTTCCACGAGCTGGTATTCAATACAGTCATCCAGCGAAACACCCGTTTGAGTGAAGCGCCCAGCTACGGAAAGCCAATCGTGCTTTATGACCCCGATTCTCGCGGCTCGGTAAACCACATGCAGCTTGCACAAGAACTTATTGACAAAAACGAAAAAAAGTAATTCTTACGAAACATAGATCTTATGGCAATAAAAACGAAGGGATTAGGAAGAGGTATTGATGCTTTGCTCGGACCAATGACGGAAGAAGCTTCCGAACCCATATCAACGAACGGTGCATCGTCGATAAACGAGATAGCCCTGTCGCAGATACAACCCAATCCTGGTCAGCCGCGTCGCGAATTTGACGAAGATGCGCTGGCTGAATTAGCGGCTTCAATCAGTTCTATTGGTATCATTCAGCCGATTACATTACGAAAAGTTGACGACAGTTCCTACCAGATTATAGCCGGCGAACGGCGTTTTCGCGCAGCTAAAATTGCAGGACTGGATACCATTCCAGCTTATATCAAGACCGACAAAGACGACCGCATCATGGAAATGGCGCTGATTGAAAATATTCAGCGAGAAGATTTAAATTCCATTGAAATAGCGCTTGCCTACCAAAGTTTAATAGAAAAGCATGGGCTGAAACAAGACGAATTAAGTCCACGTGTCGGGAAAAAACGGGCAACAATTGCTAATTACCTGCGGCTACTAAAATTACCGTCGGAAATACAGATGGGCTTAAAAGACAAGAAGATTGGCATGGGGCATGCCCGTGCGCTGGTAAGTGTCGAAGACCCCAGAGTGCAAATTGAGATTTACGAACAAATCCTTGAATACGATTATTCGGTTCGTAAAGTCGAAGAAATTGTCAGTAATGTAAACGAAGGCGGAGCCGTCACTTCCTCCGACGAACAGGAAACAGGCGACACACCGGTTGTCCAAAAGTTGCCCATTCCTGAAGAATATACACTGATGAGGAATCATTTGTCGAAATTTTTTAATACAAATGTAAAATTCATTTGCAACGAGAACGGAAAAGGAAAAATTACCATTCCATTTTCTAATGAACGCGACTTGGAATACATTATCGGAAAGTTTGATGCACTAACCAATTAGTAAAAAATGAAATCGTGAGATTCAGGCCTGTACTTGTTTGCTTTTTTTGCTTGTTTACATGTATTGCTGGATATGCACAAAATGTTAATTACGAACTTTTCTCCGATAGCCTTGTTACTATCAATGAGGAAAAATCTGTTCTGCATATTAATACGCTGCCGAGAGACAGTCTTTTATTCGACAGCCTTCCGGCAAAAACTATAAAAGGTGATGACTTTGTTCCCAATTCCACCAAGGCCGTGTGGTATTCGGCCATGTTCCCGGGATTAGGACAAATTTACAATAGAAAATACTGGAAACTTCCCATTGTTTACGGGAGTTTTGTAGGTATCTCTTACGGATTGGCCTTCAACCAGCGAAACTATACAGACTATGCTGTCGCTTATAAAGATTTGCTGGATGGAGATGATACAACGAACAGTTACAAGGATTTCGTTCCGGAATCATGGTCTGAAGAACAGATAAAAAATGCGCTGAGGCGCAAGAAAGATTTTTATCGCCGTTCGCGCGATTTGAGCATCATCGGAATGGTGGCCATGTATGCGGTATGCATGATTGACGCTTATGTTGATGCAGAACTTTATTCTTTTGATATTTCGCCGGATTTGAGTTTGAAAATAGCTCCGGCAATTATGAGTGAATCTCCCCAGAATGCCCTGTCTTTCAGCTATGTATGGGGACTACAGTGTAATTTAAAATTTAAAAAATGATGAATCGAAAAACCTGCATACGGACATTTTTTCTTGTTGGAGTATTTCTTCTGCCGACAATAGCCTTTGCTCAGAAAAAAATTATTTCCCCAAAAGATACCATTACGGACGATAATATTGTCATTCCCGAAATGGTAAACACCGAAATTGACTTGTCGCTGATCACCTGGTTCGGGAAAAAAGTAATAAAAGAAAATGACTGTTCTAAACAAAAACCTGGCAAAGAGCCGGTTACAGAACAGGATTATATGTCGCGACTTGCTAAATTGCCGACTATAATGGAAATGCCCTACAACCAGATTGTGCGCCAGTACATCGACATGTATGCCCGACGAAAAGGACAGGTGAGTTCGCTGCTGGGTCTGTCCGATTTTTATTTCCCAATATTTGAGGAAGAATTGGCGAAAAACTCCTTGCCAATAGAACTGAAATACCTGCCAATCATCGAATCGGCGCTCAACCCCGTAGCCATGTCTCGAGCCGGAGCTGCCGGACTGTGGCAGTTCATTTATTCGACAGGCAAAATATACGGAATGGAAATCAACAGTTTTATCGACGAACGTCGCGACCCGCTCAAATCTACAAAGGCGGCGGTGCGTTACCTGAAGGATTTGTACGATATTTATCAGGACTGGCATCTGGTAATAGCGGCTTACAACTGCGGACCGGGAAATGTGAACAAAGCCATCAGGCGGGCAAACGGACAACGTGATTACTGGGCGATTTACAATTACCTGCCACGGGAAACGCGCGGTTATGTACCTACCTTTATTGCAGCCGTTTACATCATGAATTACTACAACGACCACAGCATCTGCCCATCGCAAGTGCAGCTGAATATGGTTACAGATACTGTTCATATCAATGAAATGATTCATTTTCAACAAATTGCCGACGTTCTTTCGGTTCCTGTCGAAGAAATAAAAGCGCTGAATCCGCAATACAAATTCGACATTATCCCCGGAAATGTATCCACGCAAATCGTACGCTTGCCGATGGATGCAGCCCTCGCATTTTATGGAAAGAAAGATTCTATTCGAGCATACCGTGCCGACGACTTTCTGGTAAATAACCGGAGGACGGTTGGTATCGGGGGATCAGATTATGTGCAAAACATGAAAATGATTACGCACCGCGTGAAAAGAGGCGAAACGATTGCGCGCGTGGCTATGCGCTACGACGTTTCGGTGGCTGATATCAAGGATTGGAACAATTTGTCGCGCAATACCCTGAAAAGCGGACAACGGTTGCGCATATTTATCCGCGATGATTCAAAAAAAACAGAACCATCAACGCAAAAAACAGAATCTGCCGAACAAATCGTTGTTTCCTCAAACAGTTCTCCCTCACGCCCTTCTGCACAACGATCTGTCGCCGAAATCGTGCTGCAGTCCGATGTTTATACCGATTCCAACCAGCCCTCAAGCTCTGCCAAAGCCGAGAATAACAGTGCAGCAAATGCATCCCCAAAAACAGCAACCCAATCTTCACCTGCTCCAAAAACAATAACTCCAAAAACAACACCAGAAAAAACTCCCCAGACAAAACCGGCAGAATCGAAGAAAAAAGCAGCCATTATCAACTACAAAGTAAAAGAAGGAGATACCCTTTATAAAATTGCAAAAAAAACGGGTGTTTCTGTAGATATTATAAAGAAAACGAATAAATTATCATCAAACGATATAAGAACAAATCAGATACTGAAAATACCGGCCAAGTAATAAAATGACAGAAAATAGTTGACAAAGCGTATGAACAACAAACTTTCATCAAAAAATAATACGGTCTCTTTGACAGAATTGGAGCTACAAGCGCTTATTGACAAGGAATTTCAATGTTTGCTTGAAGATTATCAGAAAACGAAGCATCAGCAACACATCGAAAAAATAACAAAAGCTTTCTCCTTTGCCAATCAAGCTCACAAAGGGATCAAGCGTCTTTCGGGCATTCCCTACATTATGCATCCACTGGCCGTTGCCCGGATTGTAGTGAATGAAATCGGGCTTGGCACCACGTCAGTCTGTGCCGCATTGCTGCACGATGTGGTCGAGGATACGGAATATACTGTGGATGACATCCGCAATTTATTTGGCGATAAAATCGCTCAAATCGTAGATGGCCTTACCAAAATATCCGGAGGCATTTTCGCCGATAAAGCAACATCGCAAACGGAAAATTTCCGTAAACTGTTGCTGACCATGTCGGAAGACATTCGCGTTATCCTGATCAAAATGGCCGACCGCCTTCACAATATGCGAACACTTGATTCGCAACGCCCTAACAAACAGTACAAAATAGCCGGTGAAACGCTTTATATTTACGCGCCGCTCGCCCACCGTCTGGGCTTGTTTAGCATAAAATCAGAACTGGAAGACCTTAGCTTCAAATACGAACATCCTGCAAAATACGCCGAGATTCAGCAAAAAATCGAAGCTACCGCCACTTCCCGAAACCAAACATACGAAGATTTTGCAATCCCGCTTCGAGCAAAATTCGACGAAATGGGATTTAATTACGAAATGATAAATCGTGTAAAATCAATTTATTCCATAGCTAACAAAATGCAAATGAAGAACATTCCCTTCGAGGAAGTTTACGATTTGTTTGCTGTACGCATTGTTTTTACACCCAAACCCAAACAAGACGAAAAAACAGAATGTTGGCGTATTTACACAATCATCACCACGCTCTATCGTCTTCATCCCGAACGTATTCGCGACTGGGT
>JAITHZ010000171.1 GCA_031279795.1 Bacteroidales bacterium | reverse complement strand
AGTGTACCGTCGCATTTCGGCTGTACCGTTGCACTGGCTTTTATTGATACGCTCAATGGAGCTACATCCGGAGCCGTCAACGTTACATCTACTTCGGCTGCTGCAAGTGCAGAACAGTTATAGTCGGTTACAACTATTTTGTACACGCCTGCTGCAAGATTGTTGAAAGTTACATCACTTGCTGCGTTGGAACGTGACTTGACAATTTTACCGTTCAACCATAAATTGTAATTATAAGTTGTTCCGGTTGTTCCTCCTGTTACTTCAAACTTCAACTGGCCACTATCTGGCGCATCGCATGTCGGTTGCACGGGGGCGCCTTTTACCTGAACGCTCAACGGAGTTTCATCCGGAGTTGTCAACGTTACGGTTTCTTCGATTGCTGCTACTGCCGCACAATTGGTATCGCTTACACGTATTTTGTATGTACCAGCTGCAAGAGCAGTAAAATTTGTACCGCCAGTCGCAGTTCTATTAAAAAGCCGTTGTCCGTTCAAGTACAATTCATAACGGTAAGTTGTTGACGTGGAACCACCACTTGCAAGAAATCGCAATTCGCCGTTAGCCAGAGCCGCGCCGCATGTTGGGTGAATAACATTCGTTGCGCGTACACTCAACGGAGCTACATCGCTCGCTGTCAATACAAATTCCAATTCAACAGGAGCTACTGCCGAACAACCGCTGTCGCTGACACGCACGGTGTAAGTTCCTGCCGGAAGATTAGAGAAAGTTCCGGAAATCTGTGCATATAATTTAGTAGAACCATCTTTCGACCATATATCGTAAAGATAACTGCTTGTTCCTCCCGTAGTTGCGAATACTAATTCACCAGAATTAGTAGCGCAAGTTGGCTGCGTACTGTTTGTTAGTTGAACGCTCAACGGCGCTACATCCGGAGCCGTCAGAACAAATTCTGTTTCTCCGGCAACAGCGCCCGTACAGGATTCGTCTACAACAACCACTTTATAATTACCGGCTTCAAGACCGGAATAAGTTACTAAAGTAGCCGCTGCCGATACACCTCCCTTCCACTGCGAAGCCAACACTCCCCCATTTTTGTACAAACGAATTGTGTACATATGTCCAGCCACGTTTGTGTAATACGGAAGCAGTATGTTAACCCCACCACCTGAGGGATTGTTACACGAAGGGGACGTAACTACTTGTGGATTCAGAAACAATGGCGCTAAGCCCTTCGTTCCGACTGTTGCCGATACAGCTATTTCCTCGCCGGTTACCTTGTCTTTAGCCGTGCTGCTGTAGAGACCTGCTGGCAAATTGCTTACTACAAAATTCGCAGACGTGCTGAAGCTACCGGTCAGCTCATAACTGCCGCTACCGCCCAAAATAGCAATATGTACCGCGCCGTCCGATGCGCCACACGTAGCATCCACTACCTGGGTTACCCAGGCTGACAGCGGAGAAAGCCCAACCTTAGTCGGACTTGCCCAGAAGGTTACGCTCGACTGTGCGCCAGTTAAAATAGGAGCGCCTACTCCTGGTGAGGACACACTCAGCAGATTAACCGTATAAGTAACCTGCGTTGTGCTTGTCACTGACGAGCTGGTTTTTACCCTGAAGGGTAACACCATCTCATGTGGCCCACCAGCAATATTCAGTCCAGCAGGAGGGCCATACCAAGCAGCTCCCGAAGTCAGTACAAGAGGTTGCCAACCCGAACTTGAGGTTACTTCGTAATACTCAAGCTCTGTGTCATTTGCAGGATTCGCGGTAATTTCTGCCGCTAAGTTCCCTGTAAAGCCACCCGTGTTGAGCTTTACTGTAAAATTAACCCACTCTGGCCCGACAGTTGAATTGTCGAAACCGCCAAAGTCCAATGTCGGCGGCGCCTGGGCTGAAAGATTTCCGGTTGCGCACAACCAGAGAAACAGTATTTCACACCATGCAAAATACTGTCGAAAACAACCGGATGCTCCCGGCTTCTTCTTTTTTCGTTTTTCTCCTATTAAAAAACTCATACACAAATTATTAGGTTAGACGCCTACTCTTTATTTCGTGTCGCGTTGTTCGGCTTTCTTTACGACATAAACTGTAAATCATTTATACCTATGTATATTTAGACACATATTTTATTGTAAAACTTCATAAATCACTATAATCCTCTCATTTTCACATAAATTGAACTCAATAAGCAATATTTCAAATTTATCTTATATAATTTAAACAAACAAGGGGAAAGAAAGTTCAATTCATTCATTAGTATATAACAATAATTCATTATTAAATAACGAAAAAGGTAAAAATGCGGGGACAAAATTACAATAAAAAATAGTAAGTATCTATTTAATGCGACTTTTTATTACAAAAATGTAATGAAATTCGTTATTTGATTTGAAGTTTTCGTTTTTATTGCAATAATCTAAAATAAAATCAATATTATACATTAGTATTTAATTATTTCGTTAGTATTTTTTCGGACTTTGAGTTCTATGGCAGAAACAGACCATATTAAGTAATATTAAATAAATATTCTTGCTAATTATTTAGTTAAATTATAACAATTGCTAAATATGTGAACTTATATCTCTGAAATCTCAGATGTAATTTTAATGTTTCTTGTTTGTAATTTTAATGTAACATTTGGCCGGTACTTTTGCAGCGTCAAAAAAAGTATTGGAAAATGTTTAAAATTAGAGCAAGATTTTTGTCAGGATTATTATTTATAAAAACGCTTATATTTGCAGTTGATACAGATGGTGGAATTTCGGGATTTGTGTTCGACTCAAAGACGCAGCAACCGCTTTTGGGGGTAATTGTAATGGTGAAAAATACCGGAACGGGTACAACTACCGATGAAAACGGTTATTTTAATGTTAAAGCTGTTGATTCGAAAAAGTGTGTTTTAACATTCAGTCTGTTATCATACAAAACGATTGACGTTGACATGCGGCAGATGTCAGAGCCTCAGCGTATTTTTCTGGATAGCGAAAGTACGGCGATGGACGAAATTGTGATAAGCCGACGCAGGCGAAACAATACCGAAACATCCATGATTTCGGCCTCGAAAGTGTCGCCGCTGGTAACAAGCGGCATTTCGGCAGCTCAAATATCCAAAGGATCGGACAGAACGGCTTCGGAGGCTGTTAGCCGTATTCCGGGAATTACGGTTATCGACGAAAAGTTCATCATCGTTCGTGGCCTTTCGCCTCGCTACAACAATGTGTGGATAAACGGACTCGCCGTGCCAAGCTCAGAAACCGAGAGTCGAGCGTTTCCGGTTGATATCATACCGAGCAGTCAGATAGAAAATCTGCTGGTGTACAAATCGCCTACGCCTGAATTGCCTGGCGATTTTTCGGGCGGATTCGTAAATATCACATCCAAAGAAGCGCCTGACGGGAATCATTTCGAATTTGGCTACACTACTGGTGTTAATGTAAAAACAATAGCCGGAGATTTCAAACTGAATCCTGGAAGCAACACCGATTTTCTGGGTTTTGATACAGGAAAGCGTCCTTTGCAGGGTTTTCCGGTACATTTGTCGCTTGTGGCCGAACCATCGGAAATCACTCGGCTTACTCAACACGGGTTCAACAACGACTGGCGTGTGAAACAGCTGACCCCGCTGCCCGACCAGCGTTTGTCGTTTATGATAACGCGGCAGATAAGCACAGGATCAACCTTGCAAATTGGTAACATCACCGCTTTTACATACAGCAATACATTCAAAAGCAATGAAAACGTAAAAAATGCCCGCTACGGTATTTATTCTGCTGCCGATGACAAGCCGATTTATCTTGATGATTATACCGACAATCAGTTTTCGAACGACGTGCGCATGGGCGTGCTGCACAACTGGTCGCTGTCGCTGAATCCTGCAAACAGAATTGAATTCAAAAATCTGTTCAACATTCTTGGACGCAACCGGCTGACCGAACGTACCGGAATAAAAGATATGAGCAGTATGTATTACATCGCCCAAACCGAAATGCTGTATTCGTCGCGTCTGACCTACAGCGGACAGCTTTCGGGACGACATACGCTCAATGCAAAACAAACCATCCGGTGGAACGCCGGATATGCCTACGCCGGCAAGAGCGAACCCGACAGAAGAATCGTTACCGCTATGGCAGGAATAGGAAGTATGGAGGATATTGCTTCGGCTGTTACTGGAAACGAGAGCATCAAACGCTATTTTCAACACTTGCGTGACAATATCCTGTCGGCGTCGGTGAATTTCAGCCATTCGTTCGGAACAGCTAAAACTGCGCCAACGCTCAAAGCCGGCGTCTATGGACAATACCACAACCGCAGCTACAAGCCCCGCGAGTTTATATACCGGTACGACAGGTTGAGTTACGACGAACGGCAGACATATCTCAAGCTCCCGTTTCAGGAAATGCTCGACAGCCGCTATCTCGGATACGACAAGGTGTATATTGACGAAATGACAGACGAAACACATGCCTATTCAGCGAAAGTGTTCCATACAGCAGGCTATGCAGCCATCGAAATTCCTGTGGGATGGTTTACGGTTTATGGCGGATTGCGCGTAGAAAACCATAACACCCAGCTTACGCACGACCGCGTTTCCGCTCCCGAATATTCGTTGATAACGACCCAGCATACTACCGATTTCGACATGCTGCCGTCCATCAATCTCACCTGCAGGTTCAACGACAGGCATCAGTTGCGTTTCGCATACGGACGGTC
This sequence comes from Bacteroidales bacterium, assembly GCA_031279795.1. Lineage (GTDB taxonomy): Bacteria > Bacteroidota > Bacteroidia > Bacteroidales > WRGA01 > WRGA01. The sequence continues at coordinate 8,621 of JAITHZ010000171.1, read as the reverse complement.
GGTAAATCGCCCTGAATTGCGCGAAATATCTCCGGCTGTTTATTACGATTTTGATCTGTTCAACGAAATTGTTGGAAAAGAAGACCTGAAAACTGTCAAAATCGACAATGTCGACTTACGGTATGAATTTTATCCCACTGCAGGTGAAATCCTGAGTTTCGGCGTATTCTACAAACATTTTAGAAATCCTATAGAGTGGACGTTTGTTGATATGGGCGGTTCATTGCGCTATTGCAACGAAAACGCCCATAAAGCCGATAACCTTGGCGTGGAATTTGACATGCGCAAACGGCTTGACTTTGCAGGAATACCCGACCTTTCGCTGGTGGTCAATGCAGCGTTAATTAAAAGCAACGTAAAATTCCGTCCGGGCGAAGTGGTGTCCGAACCCGACAGGGTTATGCAGGGACAGTCGCCATACATAATCAATACCGGCATTTTTTATCAAAACGCACAGTACGGGTTAAGCATTTCTGCACTTTACAACCGCATTGGCGAACGAATTACAGGAATCGGGAAAAGCTACAGCGTCGATGGAAATATCAATTCCGTAGTTCCCGATTCATACGAAATGCACCGCAATCAGCTGGACTTTACTGTAAGCAAAACAATAGCCAGAATAGTTGAAATTCGCTGCTCGGTAAAGGACGTCTTTTCCGAAGATGTGGTGTACAAGCAGTTCCCAAAATTTCAGAAAGACGGCGTGATACACAAACGCGAACAGATAACCAAACGATACAATCCAGGACAGTCTGTTTCGATAGGAGTATCGGTGAAACTGAACTAAGCAAGTAAGTAAGTGTTACAATCAAATTAATTTCATTTTAAATTTATTTTAATTCTAAGAAAGATGAACAGAAAATTCAAATTTGCGGGCAGCATGCTGCTCTTGTGTACGACCTTGTTTTACGCAGGTTGCGAAAAAGAAAATGACAATCCACAGCCAACTCCCGAAATACTGGATTTGGGCGATGGATCGAATGCTTTTGAAATCAAGTCGAACATGACGCTGAAGTATCCGAATACCTACAATCTGAAAGGATTTGTGTATGTGGAAAATGGAGTCACGCTCACCATCGAGCCGGGGGTAATAATCAAAGGCGACAAAGCGACCAAAGGTACGCTCATAATCGAACGAGGCGGAAAAATCGTGGCCGATGCCACAAAGGAACGACCGATTGTCTTTACGTCGGCCCAGAATCCGGGAAGTCGCAAACCGGGCGACTGGGGAGGCCTGATCCTGCTCGGAAAAGCGCCAAACAATGTGGGCGAACAGACAATTGAAGGCGGAGTGCGCTCCAATCATGGCGGAACTGATCCGAACGACAATTCAGGCGTATTGCGCTTCGTGCGCGTTGAATTTGCCGGAATTGAATATTCTACCGACAACGAAATCAACGGCATCACCTTTGGTTCAGTTGGCGCAGGAACTGTGGTGGATTACGTACAGGTATCACATTCGGGCGACGATTCGTTCGAATGGTTCGGCGGAACGGTCAACGCCCGACATTTGGTTGCTTTGCGTGGCTGGGACGACGATTTCGATACCGACAACGGATTCAGCGGAAAAATTCAATACGCATTAGGCCTGCGCGACCCAAAAGTGGCCGATAAATCGGCGTCTAACGGCTTCGAATCCGACAACACAGCGGATGGCAAAGACGATTCGCCATTTACAAACTGTGTTTTTGCCACTGTCTCGCTGTTTGGCCGGGTTGCAAACACTGCTTAATATACCAACCAGACTGTAACCGACGGTAGCACAACTGATGCTCGCTTTCAGGCAGGGATGCATCTGCGCCGCAACACCAAGCTGAACGTCTTCAATTCACTGATTGCCGCCTATCCCATCGGCCTGATAATAGAAAACGACAAGAGCAGCAATACGCAGGGTAATGCTACGGCTGGCGATCTTAACGTGGCGAACTGCGTGATAGCCGGATGCATCAAAAACTTTCAGGACAAGCAGGTGTGGACAAATCAGTCGCAGTTCAACACTGCCAACGATGCAGACGCTTTTGTAAAACCTTATTTCGAGCGGCAGGGCGGCAGTAATCGCGTATTCGCCACACTCACAGAACTGAAATTGGGCAGCAACCCGCTGAACCTTACCGCACCGGACTTCTTCCCGAAATCCGACAGTCCACTGGCAAGCGGCGCTGCATGGACAAATGCAAAAGTAGCGTCGGGATTCGACAAGGTCCCTTACATCGGCGCTTTTGCCCCCAACGAAACCGCAGCCAACAACTGGATGTCTGGCTGGACCAACTTCGACCCGCAAAATACCGTGTATTAGTGGTTAGTGGTTAGTGATTATTAATCACTAACCACTAACCACTAATCACTAACTAATATCGGGGTAAGGCGACCATCCGTCGGGGAAAAAATTACGAATTACGAAAACTCGCAAAGTCCCCGTAATTCGTAATTCGTAATTGATAATTGATGATTCCTAATTCTTAATTCTTAATTCCTAATTCTAACGATTTCTCCAAATTATTCGTACTTTTGCCTGCCATTAACGCATAAGCATTTTAAAAACTATTTATGAATGAATTAGATGTAAAGCTGGAGCAACGCTCTGATTATAGAGATTTATCCGAAAAAGTCAGTCAAATAAAGGCTGAACTGGCGAAAGTTGTTGTAGGTCAGCAGCATGTAATAGAGTTGTTGTTGACGGCTATTCTTGCCGACGGTCATGCACTGATTGAAGGCCCTCCCGGAGTTGCTAAGACGCTTATTGCCAAATTGCTGTCAAAAACCATCCGTGCTGGATTCAGCCGGATTCAGTTTACTCCCGATTTGCTGCCGTCGGATGTGCTGGGGACGTCGGTTTTCATGCCGGGCAGTGGGAAATTTGAGTTCAAGCGCGGTCCTGTCTTTTCCAACATAATCCTGATTGACGAAATCAACCGCGCACCGGCCAAGACACAGGCGGCGCTGTTTGAGGTCATGGAAGAACGGCAGGTCACTGTCGATGGCGTTACATACAAAATGGACTGTCCGTTTATCGTTCTTGCAACACAAAATCCTGTGGAACATGAAGGTACATATTCTTTGCCCGAAGCGCAGCTCGACCGTTTCCTGTTCAAAATATCCATCACCTACCCAACAGCAGACGAAGAAATAAGAGCGCTGAATCTGCATCACAACGGCATTCAGGCGCATATTCAGGAAGTAAATCCTGTACTGGATATCGCAACCTTGCAGGCGTTGCGAAACAGCATCGTGTCGCAGGTTCACGTCGAACCCAGACTGATGGAATACATGGTTCGAATCACCGGCCAAACGCGCGAAAACAGGTTCATCTATCTGGGCGCGTCGCCACGTGCATCAATAGCAATACTGAACGGCTCCAAAACGCTGGCTGCGATTCGCGGTCGCGACTTTGTTACGCCCGAAGACATTCAGACTGTGGCATATCCGGCTTTACGTCACCGCATTATCCTCACCCCCGAAAAGGAAATGGAAGGAGCTGACGCCGACGAAATAATCCGGTTTATCATTCAAAAAATCGAAGTTCCCAGATAATCGTGTCATTTATAAAAGCGCTATATTTCAACAGACGTCTTTTTGTACTGATTACATCAATTTGCGTCGTATTTCTTCTGGCATTTATTTTTCCGCTCTTGCTGGATAGCGGCAAGGTGCTGGCCGGAACAGTCACGCTGCTATTGCTGGTAGACTGTCTGCTGCTCTTTACGCCGAAGACGCCTGTTTTTGCACGGCGAGAGATGACCGACAAACTTTCAAATGGCGACGACAATGCAATTGCTATTTTCTTGATAAACAGGTATACATTTTCGGTACAATTAGAAATAATCGACGAAATTCCCTTTCAGTTTCAGAAACGCGATTTACTGTTTCGACTGTCGATGAAGACGAATGAAGAAAAAAAGCTCCTCTATTTACTTCATCCGGTAAAACGCGGTGTTTACGAATTTGGCGCTGTGAACGTGTATTGCTCAACAATAATCGGACTGGCCAAACGCCGCTTCCGCCTCGAACATGGGCGACAGGTAGCGGTTTATCCGTCGTTTCTGCAAATGCGAAAATATGATCTGCTGGCCATATCGAACCGAATGAATGAACAAGGAATGAAAAAAATACGTAAAATAGGTCACAGCACAGAATTTGAAACCATCCGTACTTATGCGCCCGGCGACGACCCGCGCGCAATCAACTGGAAAGCAACGGCAAGACGTTCGCACTTGATGGTCAACAATTATCAAGACGAAATTTCACAATCCGTTTACTGCATCATCGACAAAGGCCGCGTGATGAAAATGCCGTTTGAAGGCATGTCGCTGCTGGATTATTCCATCAACGCTTCCCTTGCTTTGGCGAATGCCATTCTTCGCAAAAACGACAAAGCCGGATTGATTACTTTTTCGAAAACCGTTTCAACATGGTTGCCTGCCGCCCGTAAAATTTCGCACATGGAAACAATCATGCGCTTTTTGTACAAAGAAAAAACAAACTTCTTAGAGTCAGATTTCGACACTTTGTTCGCTAATATCCGCAAGCAAATTACTCAGCGCAGTCTGTTAATTCTTTTCACCAATTTTGAAAGTGTTGTCGGAATGCGGAAACAATTGTCCTATTTAAGAAATCTGTCAAAAAATCATTTATTGTTGATTGTTTTCTTTGAAAACACTGAACTTGTTCAATTGCTGGAATCTCAGCCGAAGAATCTGGAAGATATTTATACCAAAACTGTTGCGGAAAAATTTGCATACGATAAACGCTTGATCGTAAAAGAACTGAATGCTTATGGCATTCATGCATTGCTCACGCCTCCAAATAAACTGACAATTAACGTATTAAATAAATACCTGGAATTTAAAACACGGGGGTTGATTTAATTACGAATTACGAATTACGAATTACGAATTACGAATTACGAATTACGAATTACGAATTAAAAATTAAAAATTACGAATTAAAAATTAAAAATTAAAAATTACGAATTACGAATTAAAAATTACGAATTACGAATTACGAATTGCAGATATGCCATTTTCCGACTTTTCGGACAGACACTAATTCGTAATTTTTGCCGATTTTCGCAATATAATTTTGTTATACGAAAAATTCGTTGCAAATTTGCCGGAGTTTTAAATTCAATTAATATGAATACAAAAATTAAAAATCTATATCTTATGAAGATAACAGCTTTTTTATTAATTCAAATTCCTTTAATAATGATCTCCTGTTCGCAAACAGAAAAACAAACGACTGTTTCAAATCCCACCGTTGAGAAAGTGATCTCGTTACTTTGCGAAAAAGATTCGGACAACAAGCCAACTATTGAAAAGGGCGTCAGGCAGGCGGCGCATTTATGGTTGCCGACCGACGGAAGTGAAGATACATTCGTGCAGTTTTGCACGGATAACTACATCGCCGGAACAATGGAAAAAGAACAGGTTTTTCTGAAAATCAGCGAATACTTGGAAGCTATTTTCGGTAATTACAACGAGATGACGCTCCGGTTGCAGCAAAACGTACATGAAGCTACCGGAACGCTGCTGCCGATAGACGAACGTTTTGCTGCGTATGATCCGGCAACTCATTTTAGTGATGATTTTTTTGCCAATAAATTAGCTTTTCTGATTGTACTGAACTTTCCGAAATTATCGCTGGAAGAAAAGGAAAATCTGGGAACCGATCGTCTGGCATGGGCGTATGCCCGTTTGGGCGACCGTTTCACTGCCCGCATTCCCGCCGATGTGCAGCAGGCCTGCGCAACTGCCAGCAGCGAGGCCGACGTATATATATCCAAATACAATATTTATGCCGGACATTTATTGAATAACGAAGGGAAAAAAATCTTTCCGGAGGATATGATCCTGCTGTCACACTGGAACTTGCGAGATGAAATTAAAGCCGATTACAGTCTGGGTTCCGAAGGCTTGGACAAACAGCGAACCATTTACGAAACTATGAAGCGAATCATTTCGCAAGAAATTCCTGTCCAGGCAATTAACTCAGGCGACTATGACTGGAATCCTTTTACGAACACCTTGTATCAGTCTGGAAAAACAGTGAAAGGAATCGCCGAAAAAACAGTTCGTTACGAAAAATTCTTGAACAATTTCAAAGCCATGCAGACCGTTGATAAATACACCGGTAACACATTTGTCGAACGCAGTTTTTCGGATGATATGGAAGTATCGGTCGAGGATGCGGAAACATTGTTGAAAACCTGCCTTTCTGCACCAGAACTGAAGGAAATGGGCAAAATAATAGCCAGCCGTCTGGGACGCGATTTGGAGGCTTTCGATATCTGGTACGACGGATTTAAGTCACGCAGCAGCCTGAACGAAGAAAAACTGAGCAAAGAAACTCGGCGGCGCTATCCCAACGCAGCGGCTTTGGAGCGGCAACTGCCTGCAATCTTGATGCAGTTGGGTTTCTCTAAGGAACGCGCAGAATACCTGACAGCGAAAATCGAAGTTGACGCCGCACGCGGTTCGGGACATGCTTTGGGCGCAGCAATGAAAGGCCAGAAATCGCATCTGCGAACGCGAATCGCAGACGGCGGACTGGATTATAAAGGCTATAATATTGCTATTCACGAATTTGGACACAATATAGAACAAACCTTATCTCTCTACGATGTCGATTACTATACCTTGAACGGCGTACCAAACACCGCTTTCACCGAAGCGCTGGCTTTCGTTTTCCAGAAACGCGATTTGGAATTACTGGGCTTCACTCCTGCAAAAGACCAACTGGTGGCGCTGGACAAAGCATGGCAGTTGTACGAAATTGCTGGCGTTTCCCTTCTGGATATTTCTGTCTGGAAATGGCTGTACGAGAATCCTTCGGCAACGCCCGAACAGTTGAAAGATGCCTCCGTGCGCCTGTCCAAAGAAATCTGGAACGAATATTTTTACCCAGTTTTTGGAAAAAAAGACGAACCGGTGTTGGCAATTTATTCCCACATGATTAGTTACCCACTCTATTTGTCGGCCTACACCTTCGGGCAGATCATCGAATTTCAACTGGAACAATATTTAAAAGATAAAAATTTTGCCAGCGAAGTAGAGCGCATTTTTCGGCTGGGACGTCTGACGCCCAACCAGTGGATTAAACAAGCAACAGGTCAGCCTCTTTCGGTTGAACCGCTGTTGATGGAAATTCGAGAAATTATTAAAAACGAACCAATAAATTAAAGTTTTATGTTAAAGAAAATCTTTTGTGAAGCAACTTTTATCCTATTCTCACTGATTGTTTACGGACAAAATGTCCAGTTACATGCCGATTTTCGGCACAGCTTGTACAGCGAAATTCCTTCGCCAAATTTTGTTACCGCTACCTATGAACTGTTCAAACCGGACAAATGGGGAACTACATTTCTTTTTGTCGATTTGGATTTCAATCGCGAAAACGGAAATATCGGCCTTGCCTATACCGAAATTGCACGGGATTTTCGTATCTGTAATTTTCCAGTAATGCCTCATATTGAGTATAATGGCGGACTTGTCAGATCGAAAGACGGCGCAGGTTTTCCTATTTCAAATGCTTATCTGGCTGGGGCTTCGTATTCGTTTGGCTGCGCTGGCGCTCAGTTCAATACCTATCTGGCTTACAAGCTCAATGCGTTTGAAAAAAACAGCCACGATGCACAATGGACTGTCTCGTGGAATGCGTCATTTTTGAATAACCGGATTTCACTGTCCGGCTTTTTGGACATCTGGACGGAGAACAGAGACAGAACCGGCTCCGGCATAGCTTCCGGAAAAAAGCTGGTGCTGCTGGCCGAACCGCAATTCTGGTATAATATTACAGAAAATCTGGCGGTTGGCAGCGAAATTGAAATCAGCGATAACTTTGCCCTTCCAACGGAAGGAAAAGTATATTTTCTACCAACTGTAGCTGCAAAATGGACATTTTAAAATAGAAAATGGAAATACAGGATGAAAAATGATTTTATGTTTCATTATGTCAATAAGAATGTTTTATTAAATTAGATAGACAATGTTTGATAGATTTTTTAAATTAAAAGAAAACAATACTACAATTCGTCGCGAATTGATTGGCGGGATCATTACCTTTCTCACCATGTCGTACATCCTGAGCGTGAATCCGAATATTCTGGGCGCAACGGGTATGGATAAAATGGCGTTATTTACAGCTACAGCTATTTCGGCTATTGTAGGGACGCTACTGATGGCGCTGCTCGCCAATCTGCCGGTTGCCCAAGCGCCAGGAATGGGGCTGAATGTTTTTTTTGCATTTACTGTTGTGATTGGGATGAAATACTCATGGAAATTTGCGCTTACGGCTGTTTTTATCGAAGGCATTATTTTTATTCTGCTTACCTTCTTCAATGTCAGAGAATTGATTGTCAAAAGTATTCCCCAGACTATCAAGGATGCCATTCCAGTTGGAATCGGACTGTTTATTACTTTTCTCGGGTTGCAACATTCGGGATTGATCGTAAGAAATGATGCTACTATGGTGACAGTAGGCGATTTAAACAATCCCAATGTGTGGATTTCGTTGATTGGCCTTATCTTGACCGGCGTTTTGTTTGCTCGAAAAATTCCGGGCGCAATCCTTATCGGAATTCTTGTTTCGACTGTTGCCGGAGTGTTTATTGGCGTTGTTCATCT
>JAITHZ010000139.1 GCA_031279795.1 Bacteroidales bacterium | reverse complement strand
TCTAAAAATAATATATTTGATTAACCAGTATCGTTTTTTGTATCAACCAATTTTCATTTTCAATCCTTCATACGCCGCCACGGTTTCTGGAAAAATGCTGCGCGCTTCGTTCAGCAACGGTGTACTCTCGCTGTAACGGGCAGAATAATGTCCAATCAGCAAGCGTTTTACTCCAGCTTTTCGGGCAATTTCTGCCGCTTGCTTCGACGAGGAATGGGAGGTTTCTTTTGCACGTGCATAATCTCTGTGTAGAAAAGTCGCCTCATGGTAAAGCAAGTCAATACCTTCTATTATTGGGATAATCTTCTCGGTATAGGCAGTATCCGAACAGTAGGCGTAACGAACCGGCTTGGCGGCAGGGGTTGTAAGGCGATGATTGGGAACGGTTTCTCCTGAGGATGTTACAAAATCGGCGCCGGATTTGATGCTGGCAATTTCCCGTACAGGAATTTGATAAAAGTCAATAATTTCCTTGACAATGTGTGGCAAACACCGTTTTTCTTCAAACAGAAAACCGCATGTCGGGACGCTGTGTTTCAAAGGAATGGTGTAAATTTTTATCGCCTTGTCTTCATAAATCAGTTCGTTTTTCCACGGCAAAAGTGGATTGATGGTTACTGGAAAAGGCATATCGCGTGAAAAATAGTTGAAAACAGGGCGCATAAGCGCTTCCAGATCCCCATGGGCATGGATGATCAATTCATCTGTCCGGCCAAGCATCGATAAGGTTGAGAGTAAGCCGAACAATCCCAGACAGTGGTCGCCATGCAGATGCGAAATAAAAATCTGTTTCAAGCGGTTAAATCGCAATCCAAATTTTCGAAACTGTTGTTGAACTCCTTCTCCTGCGTCAATCATAAACAGATTTCCCCGTACATTGAGTATCTGTGAAGCCGGATAACGCCATGCAGTCGGTGTGGCTGAACCGCAACCAAGTATATTTAATTCAATATGATTCATATCTTATTCTGTAAAATAAACCCGTTTCACTCTGTTAGACACGGAAGTCAGGATTTCGTAGGGAATGGTATCCAGGCGGCTGGCCAGTGTAGCAACCGGTTGAGCTTCGCCAAACACAATTGCGGTATCTCCTTCGCTGCAAGCTATTTCCGTGACATCAAGCATGGTTAAATCCATACATACATTACCAATCACAGGCGCCGGTTGTCCGTTCACCAGCACCGACAGATTGCCGTTGCCGAATTTACGGTTAAAGCCGTCGGCATAACCAATCGGGATGGTTGCAACCCGCAGTGGCGCTACGGCAACGCCCATTCGTCCGTAACCTACGGTATCACCGGCAGGCACGTTGCGTATCTGCAAAACGGTCGTTTTCAATGTTGTCACATTTCGCAATCCTCCCGCAGAATTTATGCCATACAAACCCAGCCCCAGCCGAACCATATCCATTTGACTTTCATTAAACCTGAGAATTCCTTCCGAATTAAGTATATGACGGAGCGGACGGTAGCCTATGCGCGATTCCAGTTGATTGCAACAGGCAGTAAACAAATCAATCTGTTGGTGAGTGAACTGGTTCAGGGTCGTTTCGTCGCTGCCGGCCAGATGCGAAAAGACGGAAACGATCAACAGATTTCGCTGCTGTTGCAAGACATTTGCCAGTTCGTCCATTGCTGTGCATGAAAATCCCAACCGGTGCATTCCCGTATCTATCTTGATATGAACCGGATAATCGACAATACCCAGTCGGTCGGCTTCACGAATAAAAGCGTTCAGCAGACGAAAACTGTAGATTTCCGGTTCGAGACGATAATCGAAAATTGTGCGAAATGCCGACATTTCGGGGTTCATCACCATTAGCGGAATCAATATGCCGTTTCGACGCAACTCAGCGCCTTCATCGGCAACGGCCACCGCAAGATAATCGCAGCGATGTTCCTGCAATGTTTTGGCAACTTCCAGCGAACCGGCGCCGTAAGCAAATGCCTTTACCATACATATTATTTTTGTGGAAGTTCGCAGCATTGAACGGTAAACGTTGAAATTATGCACGATTGCATTCAAGTCAATTTCGAGAATCGTTTCATGCAATTTCAGTGACAAGGCTTCCGTGATTTCTTCGAAATGAAACATGCGTGAACCTTTTAACAAAATCAGTTCGTTGTGAAAATTTTTCCATCCTCCGGCTTTGAGAAAATCAGACGTTGTTTCAAAAAAAACATGTTCCATGCCGACAAAAACATGTCGGTTCTCAAAAAGTTGCTGGCCGATACCGATAAATTTGTCTACATTTCGCTGCCGGACAAGCCGAGCGATACGCCGATAAAGTTCGTCATTCGCAATGCCACTCTGCAGCATGTCGGAGAGAATCAGCGTATGTTTCATTTTCTTAACCGCATCGCGACGCATTTGGAAATCAAGGGCAATATCCAGAGAGAGCAAATCGGAATTGTAGCTGTCGTTGATGACAATACAGCGATTGACAGCCTGTACGACCTCCAAACGCATTGCCACCGGTTCGAGCAATGGCAAACGTTCAGCGATCATATCTGCCGTCGTGCCGCAACAAAGCAGACAGGCGATGCAATGAATGGCATTTTCGACTGAAGCATTATCCATAAACGGAATTTTAACACTTGTCGTGACGCCGTTATAAACGAACGTTATTTTTGTATGCGTAAAAATTTTTTCGACCGAAACAATAAATAATGTTGCTTCTTTACTGGTTTTCGACCAGACAAACCGTCTGGCTTTCAGTTTCAATTCAGAAGCACATGCATCAACAAGCGGATTATCAGAACAATAAATCAGCGTTTGGGCAGAAATAGCTAATTTCAATTTTTCAAGACATTTTTCTCGCTGCGAAGTGAAATTTTCCTGATGAGCCTCGCCGATATTCGTCAAAATGCAGATATCTGGTGCAATAATCGGTTGCAGGCGTTGCATTTCTCCAGGCAGAGAAATTCCGGCTTCGAAAATTCCCAGTTCTGCAGAATCATCCAATTGCCAGACCGAAAGCGGCGCTCCAATTTGAGAATTATAGCTACGGGGAGAACGCACAATCTTCTGGTCATTGTGCAGAAGCTGGTAAAGCCATTCCTTCACAATCGTTTTGCCGTTGCTGCCTGTGATGCCAATAACCGGAACACCAAAACGGCTGCGATGCCATGCCGCCAACCGCTGCAACGCCTCTATGGGCGAATTTGTCAACAGAAAACAGGCGTCAGCCAATTTATCAAATTCCGGATGCCATTCGGAAATCACAAAATTCCTGACATTTTGCGCATACAACTCTGCGACATAACGATGGCCGTCGTTATGCAATGTTTTAAGGGCAAAAAACAAACATTCGTCAGGGAAAACCAGCGAACGGCTGTCAGTCAACAGAAAACTCACCACCGAACTTGAACCGTGAAACTCCTTTGCGCCAATTATCCGTGCAATTTCCGTTATTGTGTATTGCATTGTTCATCGTTTTTGAAAACAAATGGCAAAGGTACGCTTTTTCTTTTGTCCATCTTCTTGTCTGTCTGTGATTTGTGATTTTTTTGTAAAACTGTTGATTATTCCCGTGCATATTTCGTTTAACGGTCTTTTAAAAATTCCTTAAATGATATTTCATCAGCCCCATACCAATTGGTTATTTTTCCCGTTGAATTATCTATGTTCAACGTTATGTAATCTCCATAACCGTCCTTGTCCGGAATGCAGCCATTAGGCACATATCCATTCAATGATGTTATCAATTTATAATTACTGTTTAACAGAGAATATCTTCCGTTGTCAACTGCTTTGTAGAAAAATTGCAGACTGTCCCCAAATTCTTTTATCGGCGTCCATTTCACTATTTGCCCGTCTTCTACAAGAATGTCCATTATTAAATGTCCATTCTTGTCAATATGCTTATTGAGCCAATAATAATCCTCCTCAACCTCAAATTCATCAAGCCACAATTCAATCCGTACAATAGCCGGTTTATCCATAGTTACAAGATTCGGAATCAGGACTATTTCATCTATCCCATCATGTTCTATGTGTTCAACGCAAAAATCACAATGCCCTCTCTCGGAGCGCATTTCAACAAAAACATCAAGATCTTTTCCTGTCTTAGTTTGAATTTTTTTTAATTCATCCATTAATTTTAAAATTTTCATATCTTTATGGTTTAGTGAGTTATTACTTCTTCGATAAGCAGTTCGGCCATTTGAGCCTTCCAAAACATAAAATACATTACAGGACAAAATTACAACAAAGATTTTAGAACTCCAAACAAATTAAGAATTAGGAATTAAGAATTAGGAATTAGGAATTAAGAATTAGGAATATTACGAATATTACGAATCATGAATTAAAAATTACGCTGCTTTGCAAGTTCTCGTAATTCGTAATTCGTAATTTTCTGCGTATATTTGCGCGCTTTTTATGAGTCGGAAAAACGAATGTTGGTTTATGTATCGGAAATATTCTCTGTTAGTTTTTATATGTGCATTATGTTCAGCGTTTTATTTGACAGCGCAACCTGTTCCCAAGCGGGAATTTAGAGGCGTTTGGGTACAGACAGTCGGACGGAACGAATATCGCACAAAGACGCCGTCCGAAGTTCGCGGTTATTTTCTTTATATGCTGGATGAATTTGAAAAAGCGGGATTTAACGCCTTCATATTTCAGGTTCGACCGCAAGCCGACGCTTTTTATAAGTCGGCATTTGAACCATGGAGCGCTTACCTGACAGGACAACAGGGACTTGCTCCTTCGCCAGCATGGGATCCGCTCGAATTTCTCGTCAGGGAATGTCATCGTCGTAACATGGAATTTCATGCGTGGATCAATCCATACCGCGTTACCATGTCCGAAAGCGAAATACTGGCGCCAACGCATGTCTACTACAGGCATCCCGAGTGGTTCGTGACATATGGCGGAAAAATTTACTTTGATCCGGGCATTCCCGATTGCCGAAATTTTGTGTGTTCCGTAGTAAAAGACATTGTTGCACGTTACGATATTGACGCCATTCACATTGACGATTATTTCTATCCATATCCCGAAAAAGGCTTGCAATTCCCCGACGCAAACAGCTTCCGAATGTATGGCCTGATTGATGGATTTCTGCCTTATCAACTGGCTGACTGGAGACGCGAAAATATCAACAAACTTGTTCGTGACCTCAAACTGACAATCAAAAACTTAAAGCCTTGGGTACAGCTTGGCATAGCGCCTTTCGGGATATATCGAAACAAAAGCAACACCCGCGACGGTTCGGGCAGCAATACCAGTGGATTGCAGAATTTCGATGACCTGTATGCCGACGTCCTTCTGTGGCAACGAAAGGGATGGATCGACTACCTGGCGCCGCAACTCTACTGGGCTATTGGCAATAAGGCTGCCGATTACGAATCGCTGATACACTGGTGGAACAGCAATGTCAAGTCGTCGCTGCTCTACATCGGGCAACATGTTGAACGAAGTCTGACAGCAAATTCCACAACAAGGAAAAGTCAGTTTTCAGAAAAGATGAGACTGGAACGTATCCTGCCGAACGTAGAAGGAAACTGCTTCTGGTATGGATATGCCATATTGGACAACTATGGAGGAATAGCCGACAGCCTGCAGACAAATTACCATCGCTATCCGGCGCTTATCCCGCAGGCAAAACGTGCAGAAAAGCGTAACTATCCGTCAGAACCGATAGAGCTGAAAGCCGACTGGATGCCAGCTGGATACCGGCTACGCTGGAAAGTGACGGAAGAAAAAGATGAAACAAGTAAACCGGCTTATTATTGCATTTACCGTTTTGGCAAAGGCGAAAAGGAAAATTTCAACGATGCACGTAAAATTATCGGCATCACCCGCAACAGGGAATATTATTTGCCACGTCCGGATGGAAAAACTGACTACAAGTACATTGTCACTTCCGTAAACCGCCTGCATAACGAAAGTTCTAACGGACGATATATCATATTGAAACATTAATGACTTTCTTAATTTTGCTGTTTTTGGTATTTTTAACAAATAAAACAGCTACCTTTGTCCCAAAAAAGCAAGATATGGAAAAAACGATAAGGTATCCTTCGGTATTGACCATCGCAGGATCTGACAGTGGCGGTTGTGCTGGTATTCAGGCTGATTTGAAGACATTTTCGGCGCTGGGTGTGTTTGGCGCGTCGGTCATCACATCCGTCACGGCGCAGAACACGCAGGAAGTGAGAGCGATAGAGACTCTGTCTGTCGAAATCATTCGCCAGCAGGCAGAAGCCGTGCTGGACGACATTACGATTGACGCTGTAAAGACAGGCATGTTGCCGACAGCCGAAATTATCGCTACCGTTGCTGCTCTCATTGACCGTTATCATCCGGCAACCGTAATTGTCGACCCCGTAATGGTGGCTACCAGCGGCGCGCGCCTTGCCGATGCTTCAATTACTGATGCTTTTCGTCAACATCTTTTCCCGCGATTGACGCTCCTGACGCCTAATATCCCAGAAGCGGAAGCATTTTCCGAAATGAAAATAAAAACAGAAAATGATTTTCATGATGCTGCGGAAACGATACTCCAGCAAGGATGTCAGGCGGTATTAATCAAAGGTGGGCATTTTGCTGCACCCCAATCGACAGACATACTTTTCCGGCAAGGTAAAAAGCCGCTTTCTTTTGTTTCGCCGCACATCAACTCAACCAATTTGCATGGTACCGGCTGTACATTTTCGTCGGCCATTGCCGCTTTCATGGCGCTGGGAGAAGAAATGGAAGCAGCCGTAGCCTTGTCGAAAACTTTCACTGCTGCGGCTATCCTGCATGGATGCGATGTTAAAACTGGAAAAGGATGCGGCCCTG
>JAITHZ010000086.1 GCA_031279795.1 Bacteroidales bacterium | reverse complement strand
GCGTAAACTGTACCCCGAAGCATTCACTGCTGGAAACTTTGCCTTGTCCATTGACGAAAGCCACTGGGATAACGGACGTAAAATCAAACTTACTCACAACGATTTGAACATGTTCGTTGCTGGGAATTTTCGTGCCACGAACACCACCACTACAGCCGACTTCCCGAGTACAGGTACATGGTATGAATTACTGACCGATCAGGAACTGAATGTCACCAGCACCAACATGCAGTTGTCGCTGGCAGCCGGCGAAGTACGTGTCTATACCGATCGCAAGATTAATATACCCAACAGCATTTCAACCACAGCCTCCGACGATGCACTTTTCATCTATCATGCAGGTGGACTTGTCAGTGTTGTTTCGCCCGACAGCCACAATATAACCGCCCTGTCGCTCTACAGTTTGCAAGGCTCTTTATTGAAAACGGCATTCAATACCAGCGCGATAAATGTCAGCGACGTGCCTGGCGGATTGTATTTGCTGGAAATCCGAATTGGTGATAAACAAGTAGTTAAAAAAGTGGTTATCCGTTGATTATTAACGGCAACAGATTAAATAAGGAGCTGTCCAAAAGTTGGACAGCTCCTTATTGTTATATCTTTGACACTGGGGCTTTCTCATAACGACTTTGCAGGCAGTCGGTAATACAGGCCCTTTCAGTCCATCTCATTTTGAATCAAAATTTGAAGTACATCAATACATGTATTGACTTTTCCATTTAATCTTAGCGCTCTTTGCGGTAGAAAACAATCTACCACAAAGAGCGCAAAGATATCACAAAGCAGAGCTACAGCTCCCTTTGTTATTGTAAATTTATTGCTGTTGTGCCTCTTTAATCATCTGTTCGTTAGCCGTGATATAAATTTCGACACGGCGGTTTTTAGCGCGTCCATCAGCAGTGTTGTTATCAGCAATGGGGTCGTCGTACGCCAGCCCTTGCGTTGTCAACCGTACACGCTGTACGCCCTTCGATGACAAAAAAGAAGCTACCGCTTCAGCTCGTTCTTTGGAAAGTTTTTCATTTACAGCACGACTGCCGGTGTTGTCAGTATGTCCGTAAATGGAAATATCGGTTTGCGGATTGTTAATCAACGAATTGGCGAATTGGCTCAACGCTGATTGCGACGAAGTGCTCAGTGCGCTTTTTCCGGTGGCAAACAAAATACCGTCGGCAAAAGTTACTTTGATAGCCTGCAAATTGTTTTTGTCAGTAACCTGTTCAACTTGAGCGTTTTGAATCCTTTCCAATTCTTCCTGCTGTTTGTCCATTTTCCTGCCGATGACAGTACCCACACCTGCGCCTACCGCCGTACCCACAGCTGCGCCAATTACCGCGCCTTTTTCTTTTCCGAAAATAGCGCCAATACCTGCACCAATAGCAGCGCCGCTACCTGCGCCGATTACTGCTCCTTTTCCGGTATTGCTCATATCACATCCACTTGCGAAAACAATTGCTCCGCATAAAATCGCCATTCCAAAAATCCTGATTGTCTTCATAATTAATTTATTAAAATTGTTTATTGTTTGTTGATAAAATTGATTATCACAACACATGGTTATTTATCCTATTTATTAGGGTACAAAGGTAAAACATTTTTCCAATTGGAGAATACACTACATGAAAAAAAATAACAATGTCCCATTTTCATGACGAATAAGCCACATTTTTGTTTCTTTACCGGAAAGATAAATCAATGCAAAAATCCTTGTTTTTTTAATGCTTCCAGAAAAGTTGATGAGAAAAATTCGTTATTTTTCTTCGTATAACGTACATCTGTAAATACTTGCGCCAACGTTTCCTTTCCATTTTCGGCAACATAGTTTTGATTGACAGGCAAGTTTTCTTTTGCTGCATAAATCCGGCTGACGTCTTCGGGTGAATAGTCGGTATATCTTTCGCTGTGCAGCAGTCCTTCTACGGGCAGGCGTTCCGGCTGCAGAGGCGTATCTTCGGGATAGCCTACGGTCAGCGTAACGAGCGGCACAACATATTTTGGCAGTTCCAACGCCTCAATGATTTCCTGCGTCATGTATGTGACAGTACCCAAATAGCATATACCCAACCCTTTGGCTTCGGCGGCAATGCAAAATGTTTGAGCGGCAATCGCAGTATCAATTGCCGAAGTAATGAACGACTGGAAATTGTCATATCCGGGTTTGGCATTTCGCAGATTACACCAGGTTACGAATCGGTTCAAATCAGCGCAAAAAGTCAACACAACAGGAGCTTGCATCACCATTGGCTGGTTGAAGTGAAACGGCGAAAGCTTCTTTTTCATATCTTCGCTACGGGTCACTACAACGCTGTACAATTGCATGTTACCAGTATTGGAAGTTCTGAAGGCAGCTTCAAACAATTCGTACAGAAGTACGTCATCAATTTCGCGGGAACTGTATTTCCGGATTGTTCGTCGATTCTGCAATATTTTTAACATAAAAAAAATATTTTATTGTTTTTAAATTTTTAATTACTTTCTGTTGATAAAAATTGAGATAACTGGATTTGATGAACAGCTTCTTTTAACTGCTCCAGCGCTTTTTGCAAAATCACACGAGAACAGCCAACGTTCATGCGCATGAAACCTTCGCCACCTTCGCCGAAGGAAAGACCGTCATTCAGCGCCAGGCGGGCTTTATTGATGAAAAATGAGACCAAATCGTGTTGAGAAAGTCTCATTTCTCTACAATCCAGCCAAATGAGAAAAGATGCTTCGGGAACAATCGCCTTAATCTGAGGAATATGCTGCTTCAGGTAATTGTCGACAAAACGGATGTTAGCGTCAATATAGACAAGAAGTTGACGACGCCATTCTTCGCCATTCTCAAATGCAGCCTGCGTAGCGACAAAAGCAAAGATATTTCCTTCAGCCAGTTCGCTTTTTTTCAGGAAAGAGGCAAAGCGTTTTTTCAGTTCGGCGTTGTGAGAAAAGTAAAACGACGAACCTAATCCGGGAATGTTGAACGTTTTACTTGGAGCCATGAGCGTAATGCTGTTTTGTCGGGCGGTTTCCGAAACGGAAGCAAAGGCGGTGTGTTTGTGTCCGGGCAAAACCAAGTCGCTGTGAATCTCGTCGGATACTACCATCACGTTGTTTTCTGCGCAGATTTCCGCTATTTTGGCAAGCTCGGTCTCTGTCCAGCAACGTCCTCCGGGGTTGTGTGGATTGCACAGCAGAAACATGGTGGTTCTTGCGTCGCTGCAAAATTCACGAAACTGGGTGATATTCATCTCAAACCGTCCATTTTTCAACATCAATGGATTACAAACCAAACGACGGTTGTTGTGCTGTGGAACGAAAACAAAGGGAGGATAAACAGGCGGCTGTACAATAACCTTGTCGCTCGGTTTTGAAAAACATCCGACAGACAGCGCCAGTCCCGGAACAATGCCCGGTAAAAAGCCCGTCATGGCAGACTGCACATCCAAGTGATGCCGCTGCGCCAGCCAGTGCGTTATAGCCGCATAATACTCGTCGCCGGCAAACGAATAGCCAAGTATTGCATGTTTGCAACGCTCGGATATTGCGTTCAGAATGAAATCCGGCGTTTTAAAGTCCATATCGGCTACCCACATCGGAATGATGTCACTGCGCCCGAACCGTTCGTGCAGTTTGTCTTTTTTCAGGCAGTTGGAACCTGTTCGGTCAATAATTTCATTAAAATTATAATTATACATAATTGTAACATTAGATTTGTCTTCTTTTAATATCTTTGCCGCTGTTTTTTTCAGGGCGCGAAATTAATAAAAATAATTGATTGTGGGCAATGGCATTGAAGATAATTAAGGGACTGGCAACAGGAATTTTACCCGTTTTATTACTTGTATCGTGCAATACGACGAAGTTTGTACCTGATGGCGAATATTTGTTGAACAGCGTTCAGATAAAGGTTGAAGCAGACAACAAAACAGACAAAAATGCAGTAAAAGGCATTGCATTGACGGACTACCTCAAGCAACGTCCCAACTATAAGGTTTTCAGTAGCTGGGACATGCGTTTGGGCTTATACAGCCTTGCGGGTCAAGATACAGCAAAATGGTATAATCGTTTTCTGAAGAAGATCGGACAACCGCCGGTTATTTATAATGAAACACTTGCGGAAAACACGGTGCTGGATTTTCAGCAGGTGCTCTTCAACAAAGGTTATATGGATGCCAATGTGTATTTTACGAAAAAAGCCGACAGAAAAAAAATGACGCTCAGCTACCACATTACTCCCAGACGTCCGTATAGAATTTCGGGAATTGATTACGCTATTCAGGACGACTCCATTGCTGCTCTTATTTTATCGGACACGCTGAACAGCCTGCTTAAACCGTTGGCCATATTCGATGGCAACACGCTGAACGAAGAACGGACACGAATAGCCAATAAACTGCGAATGATTGGTTATTATGGATTTACAAAAGAAAACATTCATTATTTTGCCGACAGTTTGCATAACGAGCAGAAGGTGAAGCTAACTGTAGACATCCGTAATATTCCCTTCGGCATTATTATTACCGACAGTATCAAGGCGCTGAGCATAAAACAGAATGTTTATCGTGTCAAGGATGTTTATTTTCTGGTCGACAATATAACGCAATCGCGTCGGCAACGTTCCAGTTCTGCATACCATCGCGCCGACACGCTGCTGTACCGCGAGTACCGTATTATACAGCGGAACAGCGTTTTCCGGCCTGAATTTCTTGCACGCAAATGTTTCATTCGTCCCCACTCCCGTTACAGCGAAAGAGCGGTACTGGCAACTTACGCAGCCTTAGGTTCACTGTCTGCCCTGCAGTATGCCAATATTCGCTTCGAAGAGGTTGATTCGGCGCAGGTGAACTGTTTTATTTCCCTGACCAGCAGCAAAAGTCAGTCGGTTTCCGTGTCATTGGAAGGTACCAATTCTGCCGGTGATTTGGGAGTGGCCGGAAGTTTGAACTATCAGCACCGAAATATTTTCAAAGGTTCGGAAACTCTGAACATGAAACTGCGAGGCTCTTACGAGGCTTTAAGCGGAAACATATCGGACATCTGGCAAAACAGATATACGGAAATAGGCGCTGAAACTTCAATCATTTTTCCGGGTTTTCTGTTTCCATTTCTTTCTTCCGAACGCAAACGTCGATTGCGTGCATCTACGGAATACAGCTTGTCATTCGGCAGGCAGGAACGTCCCGAATATGAACGAATCGTGTTTTCCGGAGCATGGAAATATAACTGGGTTGTCGGCTATCAGGGACAGCACCGGCATAATGTCAGTCCGTTCTTTTTCGATTATGTACACATACCCCGCATGTCAGAAACTTTTGTGGACGACCTGGATGAATATCCCGCCTTGCTGCACAGCTTCGAAGACCACGTGATTGCCGGAATGTCCTATTCGTATTACAACTCAAACATGGGACTGCAAAGCAGCCGGAAATCGCTTTATTCGATTCGTCTCGCTGTAGAAGCTGCCGGCAACTTGCTTTATGGCATTTCGTCCTTGACGCGCAGAGAGAAAGATTCAGATGGACAATACCGGCTTTTTGACGTTCCAGTATCGCAATATCTGAAAGGTGACTTTGACTATGCTCGAACTTATATTATCGACGACGACAACTCGCTGGCTTGTCATTTCGGATTCGGTCTGGCTTTTCCTTACCTGAATGCAGGAATCATGCCATTTGAAAAACGCTATTATGCAGGCGGAGCCAACAGTTTGCGTGGATGGTCGGTAAGAACCGTAGGGCCGGGTACATATCGCAATTCGGGATTGCCGATTGATTATGCCAATCAGTCGGGAGATATCCGCATAGACATGAACATTGAATGGCGTACGCATATTTTCTGGTTGCTTCAGCTGGCTGGCTATGTTGATGCCGGAAATATCTGGACCATAAAGGATTATCCATCACAACCTGGCGGATTGTTTAAATTTGGCGAATTTTACCGGCAAATTGCTGCTTCATACGGATTGGGCTTACGTCTTGATTTCAACCTTTTTCTGCTCAGATTCGATATGGGAATGAAAGCGCACGACCCTTCTGCGACGGATAATCCATGGGTGATGTTTAAACCTTCGTTTCGCCGTGATTTTGCATTTCATTTTGCGATCGGTTATCCATTTTGACAGGTTACGATTTACAATAACAGATATGATAATGATAGAAAAACAATCAAAGGAAAGGCGCTGGAAAAAGGCGCTGCTGACCGCTCTGCTTGTTATGGGCGTAATTATTCTCTATGAACTGCAGGAATTTGTGAGTGGATTTCTGGGCGCCCTTACGCTTTATGTGTTGATGCGCAAACAGTTGTTTTTTTTGATTGACAAAAAAAAGTTGCGTCCTGGTTTTGCATCACTGGTTTTGCTGCTGGAGGTAATTTTCGTTTTCTTGACGCCCACTTCGCTGATATTCTTGATGCTGATTGACAAAATATCTACAATACAGATTGATCCGCTTTTACTCATAAGCAATATCAATGATTTTTTGGAAGTTGTTACCGAAACTATCGGGGTTAACCTGTTTTCGACCGACAACCTGTCGTTTATTCCTCAATGGGGTGTTGCAACAGTGCAGAGCTTGGCGCTTGGCGCTTATTCTTTGGCAATCAACAGTATAGTGATGGCGCTGGTACTGTTCTTCATGTTCCTTCGCGCACGGGAATTTGAGAATTTCCTCTGGGATATGTTACCCTTCAAGAAATCGAACAAACAGGCTATCATTGCTGAAGCCAGCGTGATGATTCGAGCCAATGCGCTGGGAATACCTCTACTGGCTGTGGTTCAGGGAATAGTCTCTTTTACAGGATACTGGATATTCGACGTAAATCAGCCGCTTTTTTATGCCATGCTGACAAGTTTCGCTACAGTAATACCCATTTTTGGCACGATAGTTGTTTGGGCGCCGCTTGGCATTACCATGATCGTTTCCGGCGATTTGTTTCATGGAGTCGGTCTGTTGCTGTTTGGCGTAATTGTGATGATGAATATCGACAATATGTTCCGTTTCATACTCCAGAAAAAACTGGCTGACGTTCATCCATTGATAACAATTTTTGGAGTAATTTTGGGACTGAAACTTTTCGGTTTCTGGGGAATTATTTTCGGCCCTTTGCTTTTGGCGCTTTTCCTGCTGCTACTGAATATTTATCGGCGAGAATATCTTTTTTATGCTCAGAAGGAACGGGAAGATATTTGAAAACCCCGATATTTAAATTTGAATGTTAATTTTCTTATTTTTCAATTTATCTATCTATCTGTGAGTAATTTGGGAAGTTACGGCAGCAATTTTTTATCGGCATAACTGTAATAGTCGTCATTACCAATAATAATATGGTCCATCAGCAGGATGTCCATTGCATTGGCCGATTCTTTTATCTTGAATGTCAACGCGTTGTCTGTTTCGCTGGGACGCGGAGTACCGGACGGATGATTGTGACACAAGACTAATCCGGCAGCCGACAGTTCCAGCGCCGTTTTGAGCAACAGCCGAATATCAATCGAAGCAAACGCAAGCCCGCCTTGACTGATTCTTCGCTTGTCAATAATTGTGTTCTTCCGTGTAAGGAACAGCGCCCATACCTGTTCGCAAGGCAAATCACCAATTACGGGATGGAACAGTTCATAAACCGTTTTACTGGAAACAATTTTCGTACTGGGGACAATATTTTCCTGTTCCCGTCGTCGTCCCAGTTCCATTGCTGCTATGATTGCAATGGCTTTGGCAAGGCCAATGCCCCTGAATTTACATAAATCATGAACAGAACGGTTACTTAGTTCGCGTAAATTGCCTTTGCATGAGTGCAAAATTTTTCTCGCAAGGTCTACTGCCGTATCTTCTTGACTTCCAGAGCCAATAAGTATTGCCAGCAATTCAGCGTCGGAAAGAGAGTCAATGCCGTTTTTCAGCATTTTTTCACGTGGCCGGTCATCTTCCGACCATTCGGTTATCGTTTGCCTTTTGTATTCTTCCTGCATCTTTTTCTAAAAATTTGAATGCAAATATATTAATTATGGAAGAAAAACAGCAAGAAGATTTTTTATGCGAATTGATTTATTTACCTGTTTCTCAGTATTTTATTCAGAAATGATCATTGTAACAATAATCCTTGGTTTAAATTTCCCCGAAAAAGGGAAAATAAATCCAATTAATTTGACCTTATTCCGTCTTTTTATACTCTTGCGGGGTCACGCCGTATTTTGCTTTAAAGCATTTTCCAAAATATTTTGTGTCGGATATGCCAACCATGTAGGAGACCTCTTTCACCAAATAATCGTTTGATGTGAGCAGTTGCGCTGCTTTTTTCATTCTGACGTGACGGATGAACTCAACCGGAGCAAGTCCTGTCAGGCTCTTGAGTTTGTTGAAAAATACCGAACGGCTCATGCCAATGGCAACAACGATGTCATCGACAGTAAATTCGCTGTTGTCGATATTGTCTTCAATCAGTTGAACGACTTTTTCCAGCAACATGTTTTGCGCCTGTTTCGGCTGTTGGGCTGGGTTCATTTCCGGCGTCTGTTCTTTTGCATTATTTTTCATGTGGTAGAAACTTTGGAATAATTAAACTGTAAGGATTATACGAACGCAAAATTACAGCTTTTCCGATAACCTGCAATACGGAAACTGGCTTTTTATCGCGCTTCACAGTCGACATTCTTCCCAAAATAGGGGGACAAAATTCCCAAAATGAAAAGACAGAATTTCAGTACGAATAAAAACTGAATTTATCTGCCGGAAACCAGTTCTACCTATCATACAATCAGAGGATAGCAAAATGATTTGCGGCGACAGTTATATCGTGGTATTTAAAGGATTAGAAACAATAACATTCATTATCAAAAAGTTGTCAGTATCCGATACGGGATTTATAATATTCGTAACGAGCTAAAACCTGTTGCACGTAGGCATGCGTCTCCTTGCCACGGAAATATCCGAATTTGCAAACGCTGTCGGTATAATATTCGGGGTTGCTTTTCAGCAAAATATATTCATCGACATTAGCATCCCAGATATTGGGATTTTTACCGTATTTCTTAGCAAGAGCTTGAGCATCGTATACATGTCCGAGTCCGGAATTATAAGCAGCCAGCATGAATTTTATCCGTTCGTTTGGATCGTCAATATTTTTAAAACTGTTATCCATGTTGCGTATGTATTTTGCAGCAAGTCGAACGCTTGTTTCGGGGTCGGTGATGTCATCCAGGTCGCCTCCAAGTCCTACGAAAGTAGATGGCATAATTTGCATCAGGCCTTGCGCTCCCGCCCACGAGACGGCGGTATTGTTAAAGCCCGATTCCTGATAGGCGATGGAAGCCATCAGCCGCCAATCAAGGCCTATTTGCAGGGAATAAACTTTAAACAGATGGTCGTAGGCAGAAATGCGGCCATTCTGGATCGAAAGAAGCGGCGAGTTTTTTGAATTTTTGCTGATTTCAAAATAGCGTTTCAAAATTGCCTGGTAACGGGTGGTTGTTTTATTTTCTGCGACCCAGTCGTTGAGGGCAGTTGCCAGTTTAGGAGAAGTTTTCCGGACAGCCCACGACGAACGTTGCGGAAAACTAATCGCCAGATTCACATCAATATTATTGTAATAGGTACGGTTTAACGCAGCAATATCGGCGTCTGCAATGGTAAAGGGTATTTTTCCGATTGACACCATTTCTATCATGTCTTCTGTAGTAATGCTGTCTTTATCAATATCATGGATAATGATTCCGCCTCCCAGTTCTTCATTTAAATGAAGTAAGCGCTGTTCGTATTTTGTTTCCATCTGTACATAAATCTCTTTTCCAATCAATTGAGTTACATCAGAAAGTACAGGTTCAGTACTGTATTTTCGCTGAATCAGTACTTGATTCGATACGCTTTCCTTGCCACAGTAAATGATTTCCTGTTTCAACTGGTTGGTTACTGGGATGTTACAGGCAATCATATCGCCATCGCCATTGTTGAGCATATCAACCAGTTGCGTTTCGTTTTTTGCGACAACTACATCCAGTTTCAGCCCCAACGATGCAGCAAAATCTTTACACAAATCGTAATCGTATCCCATCGGTTCACCTCTGTAAATAAAATAAGATACTGAACTGTAAAGAGTTATAATCGTCAGTTTTTTGTTGGAAGTCAATTGGGGCAAATCAATTGCTGCAATCGAATCTTCACGGGATAGATACCCGTTGCCCGCAGTTCTCCGCTGCCCGCAGGAAAGCAACAGGCAGAGTAAGGCCATATATACTGTGCAACGAAAGCCATAAATAGGATTTGCCATATACGTAATTTATAGTAGATTAGAATTATTTCTGAACAATAAACAAGGTGTTAAAATTTAAAGTTCCACGAAATCGACGGCACAAAACGAAACAGCGAATATTGATAGGCAGTTGATTTTGTAGGATCGTCGTTATTTTCCCGAAAGCTTATCATATAGGCGTTTTCGCGTCCGTAAGCATTGTACAGACTGAATGCCAGTTCCGATGTATATGTTGCCGAATTTTTCAGCAGCAAAGTCGCGCCCAGATCCAGGCGGTGATAATTGGGCGCACGATATCCGTTTCGTTCGGCGTAATATGAAACAAAATTTCCGTCAATTTTGTACTTTCCGCTCGGATAAGTCAGTGCATTTCCCGTGTAAAAAACCCATGCAGCCGAGAGATTCCATTTCCTGCTCAGGCGAAAAACGCCCACGACAGAAACATCATGCGTTCTGTCTTGATAGGCATTATACCAGCGGTTGCTGTTTATTCCGTTGATTTTCTTTTCCGAGCGCGACAGCGTGTAGCCAATCCAGCCAGTGAGCCGTCCGGTATTTTTCTTCAGCAGCAGTTCCACTCCGTATGCACGCCCGACGCCTTCGAGCAACTCCGTTTCCACCGCATTTTGTGAAATAAAGTTTGCATTATCTTTATAATCAATCTGGCGCCTTAGATATTTGTAGTAACTCTCAATGCTAAATTCATACATATTGTGGTTGAAATTACGAAAATAGCCTGCGGAAAACTGGTCGGCTAATTGCGGACGAATATTGTTTGTGCTTAAAATCCACCTGTCGAAAGGCGAACCGTCGGCTCTGAACGACAGCAGGTGCATGCTTTGCGAGGTACGTGCATACGCCGCCTTGAGCGACGACACGCTGTTCAGCCGGAAAACGGCGGAAAGTCTTGGTTCGACATTCACGTATGTTGTCACAATCTTCCCTTTGTCGTACCAGACAGAATCAATCACATTGCGTTCGTCGTCCAGCACATAAAATTCGCTGTTTCCCAGAACCGAAAAGGCTGTCAGGCGAAAGCCGTATACCACTTCCAATTTTTTGGACAGTCGCAGCTGCTGTCTGAAGTACAGACTGTTCTCCCATGCAAAACGCTTGACCAGCGCAAATGACTGTCCATCCTCTTCGCTTAAGGCAAAATCGCCGGGAGAGAGTTGATGATGAATACTTTCGAGTCCGAATTTCCATTCATTTCCTTCGTTGCGGCGATAGAGGAAATCCTGCCGGAAACACCAGTCAGTGATGAAAGCTTTGCCTGCCATGTTTGTCCCCATGCTTGCGTTGAATCCGTAACGATAACTGCTGTATCCAAGCGTTGTAGTGGAAGTCCATGCAGGATTGAACTGGTTTACAAAGCGCAGTTCGCCCAGCCTGTTTCCCCAGTATGTGCTCACTAAATCTCTGACTGTCAAATTGTCATTTCCCAAATAACCAGAAAAAGACAATTGCGCTTTATCCGACAAGGCTACATCAATTTTGGCATTCAAGTCATAGAAGTACAAATAAGCGTTTTGCGCTTCCTCCACGCCCGACAAACGCGCTATAGCATCGGCATACGTCCGCCGCGCACCCAGAATAAATGAAGATTTACCACGCTGAATCGGGCCTTCCACGTTTAACCTGGAAGTAATCAATCCGATACCACCCGAAACATGGTAGTCGTTCGGGTCGCCATTTCGCTGACGAACGTTGAGAATTGATGAAAGCCGTCCGCCGTATTCCGTTGGCATTGCCCCCTTGTAGAGCGTAGCATCACGCACGATGTCAGAATTGAAGGTCGAAAAGAAGCCCATCAGGTGCGAAGCATTGTAAAGCGCCACGTTATCCAGCAAAATCAGGTTTTGGTCGGCCGAACCGCCACGCACAAAAAAGCCGGAGCTTCCTTCACTTGCTGGTTTAACTCCGGGCGTCAGCTGGATGGCTTTCAATACGTCGCGTTCGCCTACCAACACAGGAAGCAGGTTGATGTCTTCTACAACAAAACGTTCGACTCCTGTTTGGGGGTTCGACACATTATTGTCAGTCTTCGCAGCCAGCACAAGTACTTCATCCAATCCCACAGCCAGCGGCGTCAGCGAAATATCAACCTTCATATCTCGGCGCAAAACTAACGGCGTTGATTTGGTTTCATATCCAAGATAAGAAGCTATCAGAGAATAGTTTCCCGCCGACAGACTCAGCATATATTCGCCTGTTTCAGAACTTGTTGTCCCTGTTCCGTCTTTACCTTCTATCAGAATGGAAACGCCGTTCAACGCTTCACGCGTTTTTTCGTCAGATATTTTTCCACGAATGGTAAATGCTTGTGCAAAAAGCATTAACGGTACAGTCAAAAGGGCGAACAGAGTGCCAAGCGTTTTATTCATTTTGTTAAACCAGTTTTATATCACATTTATCTACATCTATTTGAGTGGACGATATACATAGCATCCAACTTCGGATGGGTGATCTTCCACCCAACAAGCCCTGCTTTCGCGTCTCAACAGATTGAAAATAAGAAAGTCTCCAGCAGCGGCTACAGTAAAAAGTCCGCCAAGTATAAGCAATCCCCTGCTGCCAATACAAACAGACACAATGGCCGGAACAAATCCTAAAACGACCGCCGGCATAATGAGACCAAACACATACGGCATCAGCGGCAATGGCTCTTTGCAATGACAATACGGTGTGAGCATTTTCCAAAGAACACCAAATTGTATTGATTTAAATCCATTTTTCACAAAAAGTGCCCAACAGCATCCATGAATCAGTTCATGCAACACAATTCCAGCCAGCAGAACGACGACATAAATAAAAGCAGAAGCGTCGAAAAATTCCTCAAAAATTGGTACAGCAGGCTCGTTTCTCCATACAAAATAATACGGAACGCCATAGAGCACCCCAACCGGAATGCAAAGCAATACGCCAAAAAGATTGGCTTTCGCAATATCAGCAGTCTTTTTTTCTTTACTGTATTGTAATAAATTGATTTCTTTCTGTGTTTTCATCGGATTTTTCTGTTTAGCTGGATTAATAACGGGACAAAAGTAATAAAAATTTGTATAAAGAAAACTGTTTTGATGGATAATTTTCTACAATGATAAGTAAAATCGACAATTAAAGAACTGCAAGAACGTTAAAGTTTTGTAATTGATATTACAAAAAGAACCGAAAAGCAATTTTTTTTCGTTCCTTTGGAAAAAATTTCAGACTGCATTTTCATTTATTATATTTATATTTATATTTATATTTATTTTATGAATACACTTATTTTGAACATTCTATTGTTTTTTGGGAATTTGGGAGCGACGGAAATCATCATCATAGCCATCATGGTACTGCTGTTATTTGGTGGGAAAAAGATTCCGGAACTGATGAAAGGTCTTGGCAAAGGCGTTAAAAACTTCAAAGAAGGAATAAAGGGAATCGAAGACGATATAACGGGGAACGAAAAATAAACGTCTATGGGCGAGAGCGACAAAATGTCTTTCTGGGATCATTTGGAAGAACTCCGCTGGACATTAATCCGGTCTATCTGCGCATTAGTTGTGTTTGCGATAGCAGGCTTTATCTGTATGCCTTATTTATATGATTCGGTCATCATGGGGCCTACGCGCGCTGATTTTTTTCTGTATTCCGACCTTTGCAAATGGACAAGCGCTGTACCTTTTCTTCCTGATTTTTGCGACGATACATTTCATGTAGATATCATCAATATCAACATGGCGTCGCAGTTTTTCAGGCACATGACCACTTCGTTCTGGCTGGCTCTGATTCTTACCTTTCCCTATCTGGTATTTGAAGTCTGGCGCTTTGTTCAGCCAGCGCTTTATGCCAATGAAAAGAAAAGCGTCCGCTTAGCTCTTGCCTTCGGCACACTAATGTTTTTCATCGGATGCGCAGTCGGCTACGCCCTTGTTTTTCCGATGACATTCAGGTTTTTAACGACCTATCAGTTAAGCGCAATGATTGTCAATCAAATATCGCTTGATTCGTATATGGATAATTTTCTGATGCTTATATTCATCATGGGAGTTGTTTTTGAGTTGCCGCTTGTATCATGGCTGCTGTCAAAATTAGGTTTGTTAAACCGTTCGTTTTTCAAAAAATACCGCCGTCATGCCATTGTTGCGCTGCTCATTGCAGCTGCTGTCATCACTCCGTCAAGCGATCCGTTTACACTGGCTGTCGTCTTTCTGCCGCTTTATTTACTGTACGAACTGAGTAATTTTTTTGTAAAGCCAGCCCTGTCGGACGATGAGGACGAAAAAAGCACAACGCTGGCAAAAATTCCTGACAAAACCACCGACAATTCGAATTAAATTACGAATTAAAAATTACGAATTAAACAAAAATTTCAGAACGCCAAGGGATGCGAAATAAACAAGATATAATAGTTTCGGAAATTTCGGAAAAGCAAATACAGGGACGACACTTTATTAAGTACCGTCCCCACAGGGACTTGGTACGCGAATGCATTAGCTCTGAAAGAGCGTAATCAATAGCGTAGGGCAACGCCCTACGAATTAGATATGGACTATATCCGGTAAGCCCTGAAAGGGCGTAATCAACTTAT
>JAITHZ010000045.1 GCA_031279795.1 Bacteroidales bacterium | reverse complement strand
TTATCGAAACAAGACCATGTTACTTGGTCCTGGCGTGAATATCTACCGAACGCCACTGAATGGACGGAATTTCGAATACATGGGCGAAGACCCTTACCTGGCCTCGCGAATGGTTGTGCCTTATATTAAGGGAGTGCAGACAAATGGCGTTGCCGCTGTCATCAAACACTTTGCGCTGAACAACCAGGAGGTTGCACGTGGATATATCGACGTACAGCTCAGCGACAGGGCATTGCACGAAATTTATTTGCCTGCATTCAAAGCCGGAGTAATGGAAGCCGGAGTGTGGGCATTGATGGGTGCGTATAACAAGTTTCGCGGACAGTATTGCAGTCATCATAATTTATTGATAAACAAAATATTAAAGAATGAATGGGCCTTCGATGGCGTGGTTGTGACCGACTGGGGAAGCGCCCACGATACGAAAGAAGCAGCCCTCTACGGCTTGGATCTCGAAATGGGGACCTACACCGATGGCTTCACTTCTAACCTCCATAATGCCTACGATGCTTATTTCATGGCAAATCCGTACCTCGAAATGATACGGAAAGGAGAAGTTTCCGTTGCGACATTAGATGAAAAAGTACGCCGAATTCTTCGGCTGATGTTCCGAACAAGCATGAACCGCAATCGTCCGTATGGCAGCCTGGCCAGTCCCGAACATGCTGCTGTTGCTCGCAGGATTGCCGAAGAAGGTATTGTGCTGTTGAAAAACGCCAACCACTTTTTCCCAGTTATCCCGACGCGATACAAAAAAATTGCCGTCGTAGGAGAAAATGCCGTACGGCCGCTCACACAAGGCGGTGGTTCGTCGGAATTGAAACCGAAGCATGAAATTTCTCCATTAGAAGGTTTGACAGGTATTTACGGTGACAGAATCGTCCATACACTGGGATATGCGTCTGGCGAACCTGCATATGGCAGGGAGAATCCTTCGCCCTACGATGCCGATTCGTTGAAACGCGCCGCTATTGCGCTGGCCAAAGACGCCGATATCGTGCTTTTTTTTGGCGGTCTGAACAAAAATCACAAACAGGATTGTGAAGGAGATGATCGTGTTTCGTTTGATTTGCCATTCAACCAAAACGAATTGATAAACGAACTGCTGAATGAGAACAGCCAAACTGCCGTTATCCTGACAAGCGGCAACAGCGTGGCCATGCCCTGGATCGACCGAACCCCTGCATTGCTTCAATCGTGGTATCTGGGTTCGGAAGCCGGAAATGCACTGGCGCGTATCATCAGTGGCAAAGTCAATCCGTCGGGGAAATTGCCGTTCAGCATTCCCAAAAAACTGACCGATAATGCTGCCCATTTTTATGGTACAACTTCTTATCCTGGCGACAATATAAAAGTTGTTTATCAGGAAGATATCCTGGTT
This sequence comes from Bacteroidales bacterium, assembly GCA_031279795.1. Lineage (GTDB taxonomy): Bacteria > Bacteroidota > Bacteroidia > Bacteroidales > WRGA01 > WRGA01. Next base: position 14,160 of record JAITHZ010000045.1, on the reverse strand, counting down.
GGTTATCGCTGGCACGAGACAAAAAAGATTCCTCCACAGTTCCCGTTCGGTTATGGACTTTCCTATACCTGGTTTGAATATGGTAAAGCCGTAAGCGATAAAACGACCTATACGGAAGACGAAACAATAATTGTCTCGTTGTCAATAACCAACAAAGGAAATTTCGATGGGGCGGAAACCGTTCAACTGTATGCATCGCAGGACAAACCGTCGGTACTCCGTCCTGCCAGAGAACTGAAGGCCTTTAAGAAGGTTTATCTGAAAGCCGGAGAAACACAGCAGGTTAGCTTGCCTGTTGTCGCAAAAGATCTTGCATTTTTTGATGAAAAACGGGATGCGTGGATACTCTCCCCCGACAATTACTTCCTGTATTGTGCGGCTTCGTCGACCGATATCAAAACAAAGATCGCAATAACGATAAAGTAATCATAACCCAAAAACAAATCAACAGATGAGCACTGTAAGCAAATACTTGACATTTCCGATAGAATTTTTGGCAGATGCCTTTACGGATATTCGGAAGGTGTGTGATTGTATTTTTGACTATGCAATCTATGTACAATCACTAAAATATGAAGCAGAATCCGAATCAGAAATTGAAGCAGTGGAAAAGGCTGCACGATTTTTCGAGATTGAACTTGGCAATGTTAAAGCTGCATTTAATAACGGTTATAACTTGTTTGAAGAATACGGCGCCAGAGTTGCCAAAGCCAGCATACGCAAGGAAATAATATTCGATTATTATCGAAGTCGAAAAAATGAAGCAGAGATAGCTGCCTTTTGCGCCTTTTGTGCAACCAAAAGTATCATCGGTGTAAAATCATATTGCAAAACCAATAAATTTCTTATCCATGCGCGGATGTTTGGGCATAACACTGTCTCGAAAACCACTTTTAAGTCGCTGCTGGAAGAAAAATACTTCAAACGTTACAATTTTGACAAACTGATAAAGGAATTGCAATACAACTGGGGAATGAATATGATTTCAAACCGATGTCGCGGTTTTTACATTTCTTATGATATTGGTCTGGAAGAATTGGCCATTATATCAGAAAAAGCCAAGCAAAAATCACGTGATTTACAATTGAAACTGGCCAAAGACGATGCCATCAAAAAAGCAATTGCCGCAGTACAGGAAAACAAAACAAAACAACCTGACTGAAAGCAATATAGGATTTCGAGTAAACTTAGAAAAGACAGCAAAATTATTTAACAATTCGTTGTAAACAGTTGAGACATAAGGCATGAAACTGGATTTTAAACCGGCTTTTTTATCCATCAAAGGATACACAAAGGAGAAATTTTTTACCGACCTGATGGCCGGAATTATTGTAGGCATCGTAGCATTGCCACTGGCAATAGCATTTGGAATCGCATCGGGAGTAAGTCCCAAGGAAGGTCTGGTGACGGCCATTATCGCCGGTTTTATCATTTCGTTCCTTGGCGGAAGCAATGTGCAGATTGGCGGGCCAACCGGAGCGTTTATCATTATCGTTTACGGAATTATTCAGCAATTTGGCCTCAGCGGGCTGCTGGTCGCTACGGTAATTGCTGGCGTTATTCTCGTGTTAATGGGCGTTTTGCATCTGGGAACAGTTATCCGCTTTATTCCCTATCCCATTATCGTTGGTTTTACAAGCGGTATTGCTCTGACCATTTTTACTACCCAGATAAAAGACTTGTTTGGATTTGACATGGAAAGTGTTCCCGCCGACTTTACGCTCAAGTGGATTGAATATGCAAAAGCTGCCGATTCGCTGAACGGATGGTCGTTGGCCATTGGATTGGCCAGCATCCTCATTATCATTTATACGTCAAAGGTCGTGAAAAAAATCCCAGGTTCGCTGATGGCAATTATTCTGATGACCGTCATAGGGTATGTGCTGAAAACTTGCTGTGGAATTACCGGCATCGAAACCATCGGCGACCGTTTTGAAATCAAAGCCGCTTTGCCAGAACCCATGCTGATACCCATCAACATGGATACAATCAACCTGCTGCTTCCTTCGGCGTTTACCATTGCAATGCTGGGCGCTATCGAATCGCTGCTTTCGGCAACGGTGGCCGACGGGGTAACCGGCGACCGGCACAATTCCAATACCGAACTGATTGCTCAGGGCGTTGCAAACATTATTACCCCGATTTTCGGCGGTATTCCCGCTACAGGTGCGATTGCCCGAACCATGACCAATATCAACAATGGCGGACGGACGCCGGTGGCCGGAATTGTTCACGCTGCTGTTCTGCTGCTGATTCTGCTGTTTCTGGCGCCGTTGACCAGACATATTCCCATGTCGTGCCTGGCCGGTGTGCTGATTATCGTTGCCTATAATATGAGCGAATGGCGCACATTCCGTTCCATCCTGCGAAACCCGAAATCGGATGTCGTGGTACTGCTAACGACTTTTATCCTGACCGTGATTTTCGACCTGACAATAGCCATTGAAATCGGCCTGCTGTTTGCCATGCTGCTGTTCATGCGACGGATTGCGGAAACAACCAGTGTGTCGGTCGTTACGGAAGAACTGGACTTGTCGCGCGATAATGAAGCCGTTCGCACGCCCGATAACGATAAACTCTCGCTGCCAAAAGGTGTAGAAGTCTACGAAATCGACGGTCCGTTCTTTTTTGGTATCGCCAACAAGTTCGACGAACAGATGAAACAGTTGGGTAAAAAACCAGAAGTGCGTATCATCAGGATGCGAAAAGTACCGTTTATTGATTCTACCGGATTACACAATCTCGAAATCCTGTGCAAATCATCGAAAAAAGAAAATATTCAGATAATTCTTTCCGGCGTAAATGAACGGGTTTATGCTACATTGATGCGCAACAGCTTCTCACGGCATGTTGCGGAAGAATGTATCTGCAAAAATATTCATGAAGCGCTGGCCAAAGCCCGCGAAGTTACAGAAGGGAAAAATTTAAGCTGATCTTTTACGTCAATCAGCTTACTCAGCACCTTTTCGATATTGAGTTGGTGCAACGCCAAATTCTTCTTTAAAATTCTGGTTGAAGTATTTGATGGAACTGAAACCCACTTTTTCAGCAATTTCGGAGATATTGTACTGAGTATTCTTCAATAGCTGGGCTGCCCGTTTTAGACGGACAGAACGAATAAATTCTCCGGGCGACAATCCAATGATAGACTGGAATTTACGCAATAACTGCCTGCGACTTAGCGCGAGTTCCGCAGCCAGTTCGTTGACCGAATAACTGGCATTATCTAAGTTGTGTTCAACTGTTGCGAGGGCTTTTTTTACCAGTTCTTCGTCCAGTGAGGTGGTTGTTATGCTGCTTGGCGATATTTCGATGGTTTTGTGAAAAAGTTTCCTGCGTTTTTCCTGCTGTTCAATAAGCATTTCGATGCGGGTCTGCAGGACTTCAAAACTAAACGGTTTGCTGATATATGAATCGGCTCCGGCCTTGTAACTCTCAATTTTGGATTCGTCCGACAGCCGTGCGGTGAGCAAAATAACAGGAATATGGGAGGTCTGTATATCATTTTTCAAGAGCTGGCACATCTCCAAGCCCGATAGAATAGGCATCATCAAGTCCGATACAATCAAATCCGGAAGTTCCTTCGCGGCAATGGCGGCTCCATCTTTTCCATTGGCGGCTTGCAGAACATTGAATCTGCTGCTGAGCTGTTCGGCCAGAAAATGACGCAATTCATGGTTGTCTTCCACAATCAGCAATGTTTTTTGTTCCTGATTCTGGGTGATTGGCACGTTGTCTGCGGCATTGGCGGCAGTTTCTCTGCATTTGGACGAATCGGAAGAAAGCTGCAGTTTGGTGGGAAATAACACCGAAAAGATGCTTCCTTGTCCCAGTGTGCTGCGAATCGTAATTTGTCCGTCGTGCAGTTTCACGTATTCTTTCACAAGATGCAGACCGATTCCCGAACCGGTTTTGTCGGGGTCGTTGTTTTGGCTTTGGTAAAAGCGTTCAAAGATCGTTTGCTGTTCCTTGTCGGAAATGCCGCAACCGGAGTCGGCAATGTCCACGCAGACAAATTCCTGTTCGTTTTTCTGAACAAGACTGACGGTTGTGTGTATAAATCCACCTTCGGGAGTAAATTTCAGGGCGTTGGAGTACAGATTATTTATGATTTTACGGATTTTACTTTTGTCAAACCCCATAAACAATTGCCGGACATCGCTCTCGAAAGTGAACTGGATGGATTTATTTGCGGCGATGTCTTTGAAAGCGGAATAAACGTATTGGGTGAATGCCACAAAATCGTCGCAGGAGAGGTTCAGTTTTTCACCGCTCATTTCCAGTTTGCGGAAATCCAGCAACTGATTGATTAAGCCCAGCATTTCTTCAGCATTCCGATAGATGGACGTCAGTTTTTGTTTCAGTCTGTCATCGGTCAGCTGGTGGATTAATGTGCTTAGAGGAGTCATGATCAAAGTCAGTGGCGTACGAAATTCATGTCCGATATTGGTGAAGAAGCGGAGTTTGGCTTGTATCAGTTCTTCGGATTTTTCTTTGTCGATTTGCGCAATGTGCAGTTCGTTGCGCAGTTTGATACGTCCGGAGTAAAACCTCAGTCCGGCAAACAGAATCAAGAGTATGATTATCACATAGCCAGCATACGCCCAGGTTGTTTCATAAAGCGCCGGTTTTCTGATGATGACCAGTCGGGTAATTTCGTCACTCCAGAGCTGATTTTCCCCAGTCGATTTGACAAGGAAGGTGTATTTACCTTTCCGGAGCTGGTTATAGATGGCAAGGTTGCGACCGGATTCGGTATAAATCCATTTCGTGTCGATGCCCTCAAGTTTGTAGGCATACCGTGTTTTATCAGGGTTCAGGTAGTCGAGCGACGAAAAAGCAATTTCGAGGTTTGTCTCATCTGAAAGAAGAATAAGTTCTCGCTGCCAGTTTCGGTATTTATTGTCGAAATTTCGCTGATAAACCGACTTGCCGTTTACTTTTATGTCGGTTATAATCGTCTTTGTTCGTTTACGGGACCTGTGCTGTTTCGAGGATGGCGTAAAGATGCAAAGGCCATTGTTGCCACCGAAAACGACTTCCCCGCTGTTGGTTTTTGTCATGCTGTTTTTGTTCAACGTGGTAACGATCAAATCCTTTTGCGCATCATACCGAATTGAGGCGCCTGACGACGGATTGAACTCAACCACTCGTTTATCGCTTGAAATCCATACATGCCCACTGTCGCCGGCTATGATGTTGAACACAACCAGGTCATTTACGTTTGCATAGTGAGTGTAGTCGGTAAACTGATGCTTGGCAATATCGTAACTGTACACCTGTTTTTCATTGACGCAAAACCACAATTGTCCGTCGGAGTTGGCGCTGATGCAGGAAATACTGTTTCCGGCAATCCGGCTGGTCGTTGTGCTGTAATTCGTTGCAGTTGTTGATTCTCCGACAGGAGCAATTTGCCATAATCCGCTTTTTTCTGTCCCGATCCAGATAGATCCATAGCTGTCTTCTACCATGCCGGTTACGGTTTGAAAATTGTCTTTGACAACCTGCCAGTTGCCGTGGCTCCACGAAAATAAGGCGCTGGATGTCGCCATCCATACTGTACCTCTTCTGTCTTCGTGCAAAAACAGTACCACGTCGGCATTTTCGCCAAAGACAGTACGCAAGTCAATCATTCCGGCTGATGAAATCTTGCCTTTCGATTTGCGCAGACGGTAAATAACGGGAACATAATCCGTTGCGACCCAGATTTCGCCCGTTGTCGAATTATTGCAAATAGCATTCGCAAATTTGATCACTGGCATATCCAGTTTTCTTATTTTTTGACGTTTTGCGTCAAGAAGATACATTCCCAAGCGGCTTTGTCGAAACCAGAGTTCTCCTTCGTTGTCCTCAAACACAGTCCAGACGACATTTGGAATATATCCTGTTTCAGCCCTGATCGACTGCAGATCGAAATTGCTAACCGTCGACAGCGAAGGATTGACCAAAATAACGCCTTGATTATATGTGCCCAGCCACAGGTCTCCCTGCCGGTCTTTCATTATGCAGGAATAGAGATTGGTATAATTGTTGATTGTTGCAGCCCATTTATTTACTGACATACAGCTTTCCGGGTCAATAATGCTCAGTCCAGCATACGAAAAAATCCACAGGTAACCGTTGACTTCATCCTGAGCTACGTCGTAATAAACACCTTGGCTGAGATTGTTGCTATCCGGTACGTTTATGTATTCATACATATCTCCTCCCTGCCTGTCGGGGTGGAATCTGTAGAATCCGTCGCCCCATGTGCATATCCAATAACGGCCTTCCGCATCCTGAAACAACTTGTGAGGATTGTTGTTGAGAGCGATTCGCGGATAAGGCAGGAACGTGTCGGTCGACTTATCCAGATAATACATTCCCTGATTCCAGACAGTTACCCGTACCGTGCCTTGCCTGTCGGCATGAATACTGGACACACTCGACAAATATTTCTTTCGCAACGTCTTATCCAGGTTGTAAAGATACAGGCCGTAATCGGAACACACCCACATCGCATTCATATCGTACAGGATTTGGCGAATGGGCTGCTCTCCCAGCAAAGCAGTATCCAGGAGCGTAATTTTATGGGAATACTTATCCAGTATCAACACACCCTTGTCGGTTCCTGCCCAAATGGTGTGATTCAGTGTGTCTTCGGCAAACCCGCCTGTGATGTTATTTGACGGGAAAACAGGATTGAGCGTTTCCGACCGGAAACTTTTCATGCTATAACCGTCGTAACGGCAAAATCCATTGGGTGTACCTATCCATACAAACCCTTCATTGTCCTGAAACATCCGGTAAGCGGTATTCGACGGCAACTGCTCGGCGACAGGCAGTTGGTGAATGGTTATTTCACTGGTCTGCAAACTAAACTGCATACATGCAGCTAAAACTGTAAGACTGTACCGGACTGATTTCATGAGAGTTGAGAGTTGAGAGTTGAGGGTTGAGAGTTGAGGGTTGAGAGTTGAGAGTTGAGAATTATGGGAGCTTTTTTAGCTTTTCCAAATAACCAATAACGCAGACAGGTTTTATGTTTTAAAAACTCTCAACTCTCAACTCTCAACTATTAAGCTGGCTTTTTCCAGTTTCATTCTGGCATAATTGTGTGTGACATGCAATTCATTTTCATTGGTAGAAGGCAAATCAAACATAGCATCCATCATGATTGTTTCGGTAATCGAACGCAGTCCACGGGCGCCTAATTTAAATTCAATCGCCTTATCTACAATAAATTCGTAAACGTCTTCGTCGATTTGCAGCGAGATATTGTCCATGTCGAACAATTTAACATACTGTCGAATGATTGAATTTTTCGGTTCGGTAAGGATTCGTCGCAAGGCCGTTCGGTCAAGCGGATTCAAATAAGTCAGAACGGGCAATCGTCCGATGATTTCAGGGATCAGTCCGAATGATTTCAAATCCTGGGGGGCGATGTACTGCAAGAGGTTGTTGCGGTCGATGGTTGCGGTATTGCGGCTTGCGGTATATCCGACGACCGCTGTGTTGAGGCGTTGAGCAATTTTCTTTTCAATGCCGTCGAAAGCTCCTCCGCAAATAAAGAGAATATTTTTTGTATTAATGGCAATCATCTTCTGGTCAGGATGTTTTCGGCCTCCTTGCGGCGGTACGTTCACAACTGAGCCTTCCAGCAGTTTCAACAGTCCCTGCTGAACGCCTTCTCCGCTTACATCGCGCGTTATGGACGGATTATCGCCTTTTCGGGCTATTTTGTCTATTTCGTCGATAAATACGATGCCTCTTTCTGCCTCTTCTACTTTGTAATCGGCTACTTGCAGTAGCCGTGTCAAGATACTTTCGATGTCTTCGCCCACGTAGCCTGCTTCGGTCAATACCGTTGCGTCGACGATGGCGAAAGGCACGTGCAGTTTTTTTGCTATTGTTCTGGCAAGCAATGTTTTGCCGGTACCGGTAGCCCCAACCATGATGATGTTCGATTTTTCGATTTCCACATCGTCGAGCAGTACTTTTTGCATCAGTCGTTTGTAATGATTGTAAACTGCAACCGACAAGTAACGTTTGGCATCGTCTTGTCCAATCACATACTGGTCAAGAAAAGTCTTGATTTCAGCTGGTTTGGCCAAATCTTCCTTTTTAAGGCGGAATCCAGCATTTTTTGTTTTCTTTTGCGTTAGCGACCTGATAACAATATCGTTTGCCATTCTGGCACATTCGTCGCAAATATTGCCGTTGGCGCCGGAAATCAACAAATCTACTTCCCTGCTGCTTTTTTCACAAAAACTGCATTTATCAGCGTTTGCCTTGCTCATTTAAATATTTTTTTTGTTAAAATTTCATCAATCATGCCGTATTCTTTGGCTTCTTGCGAAGTCATCCAATAATTCCGGTCGGAATCGGCATAAATTTTTTCATAAGAATTTCCCGAATGTTCAGCGATGATTGAATAGAGTTCTTGTTTTACTTTTTGGATTTCTTTTGCTTCGATTTCAATGTCGGAAGCCTGTCCCTGAACTCCGCCCAGAGGCTGATGTATCATGATTCGCGAATGTTTCAGGGCCGAGCGTCGTCCTTTTGTTCCGGCCACCAGCAAAATTGCGGCAAATGATGCGGCCAGTCCTGTGCAGATGGTTTGGATATTGCTGGAAATAAACTGCATGGTGTCGTAAATTCCCAGTCCTGCATAAACAGAACCGCCGGGAGAATTGATGTATATTGAAATGTCCTTTCCCGGATCGGCTGAATCCAGATATAGCAACTGCGCCTGAATGACGTTTGCCGTATAATCGTCTATCTGTGTGCCGAGGAAAATGATTCTATCCATCATTAAACGGGAAAAGACATCCATTTGTGTTACGTTCAATTGCCGTTCTTCCAAAATGGATGGCGAAATGTAACTGTTGACTGTCCCTGTATATTGATCAAGCGAAAGCCCGTTCATTCCCAAATGGTTGGTTGCATATTTTCTAAAATCCATACTAAAATATTTATTATAGCGTTTATAAAATTAATCGGTTAAATGGTATTTAATTTTCTTCATTGTTATTCTTCATTTTTAAAAAATCTTCGAGCGAAATTTCTTTATATTCCACCAGTTTGTTGTTGATGAAATAGTACCCGATTCCATCGTTTATGATTTCTTCCGCGAATATTTGTACGTATTTATCTTCTGCCAGCAAGTCGGTAACATATTTTTGCATAAGATCGTCTGTCACCTGTATGCCTTGCCGAGAAGTCTGGCGAAGCACGAATTCTTTAGCTACCTTTTCAATTTTCTTTTGGGTTACCTCAATGCCCAACTCGTCGGATAATTGCCGTGCAAGAAAATTCCATTGCATCGTTTGCTGAAATGATGGATACGTCTTTTCGATCTCGTCTTCTGGCAATTCTTTGGACACATGTAACCAGCGCTTAGTAAATTCATCGGGAAGCGCAACGGGGTATTTTTGCAGCAGATGTTTTTTTATCTCAAAGATAAATTTCATGCTAACATCTTTGGAAAATGTTCGATCAATGTCCAATTTTATCCACTCCCGAAAATCTTCATCTGTTTTTATCTTGCTGCCTTCGCCAAAGAGTGTTATGAAAAATGCTTCGTCCACTTCGGCATCTTTATGGCGGGTAACCGATGTGATATCAAAAATAAAACTTGCAGAAATGTTTTGTGCCTTTTCTTTGTTTGTATGAAGAAAAAATGCCATCAGGGCGGTATTATCGCCATACATTTTTTGAGGATTCACGACAATTGTCGCGCCTTTTTGCAGACCGATAAACGCCTGCCGTTCAGCCTCATTCACAGAGATGGGCATCAATTCAGCATTTTCGACATGTAAACCGTTTTCAGAGGGGATTCCTGCCTCATCCAATTCCGTTAGTGTTCCTATAAGTATGTCTTTTTCAGTCGATTCATCTTCTATCTCAACAAAACTTCCAAATTGGCTGACAAGCTCTTTTCTGCGTTCCTCAATCATGCTGTCGGAAGCGATAATGCGATAAAAGGGTATTTTATCGTTGTATTCTCGGATATTTAACTGTATTTCAGGTACTATTCCTAAATCAAACTTAAATTCAAAACTTTCCTGTGTTTCAAAGTCTGTTGGCATTTCTTCCCGTCTGGGCAGCGGTTCGCCAATGATTCGCAACGAATTGTCATGAATATAATCGGAGGCTCCCCGCGAGACAAGTTCATTCAATTCTTCAGCTAATATTGCAGCGCCAAATCTTTTCTTGATTAGTCCGAGAGGAACTTTTCCTGGCCGGAAGCCGGGTAAAACTGTTTTTCGACACAATTCCCGCAGTCGTTGATCTACCTTTTGTTGATAATCCTTCTTTTCAATCTCCACTGCGAGTATTGAATTTAGAGCATCTACTTTTTCTTCTGAAATTTTCATTATCAATATATTAACTATTTATTTTTTTTCATATTTGAAGAGTGCAAAATTACATTGTTTCTTTTAATTATCAAAATCTAATTTGATTTTTATGAAAATAAAAAGCTCATAGCCTCACCGCAGCGAGGCTATGAGCTAACAGGCAGCATGTTAGGCTATTTCGATGGTACGGTTTCGTTCGGATTCCTCTTTTACTTTACGGGGAATTTCAATCGCCAGTACTCCGTTGTTAAACGAAGCTGCGATGGCGTCCTTGTCCACATTGTCGGGCAGCGTCAGCGAGCGTTTAAACTGCGTGTAGCCAAATTCCCTGCGCAGGTAACGTTCCTGTTTTTCTTCCGATTCGGTTTTCGCTTCAGCCGAAATTACCATCATGTTTTCCTTGCTTACATCAATCTTGATGTCTTCCTTTGCAATGCCCGAAACGGCCAGTTCTACACGGAATCCGTTGTCGGTTTCCACAATATTCAGCGCCGGTACGGAAATTTGCTGTTTGCCAAAAATGTTACCGGAAATTCCATCATTCAGGAAATCTGCAAATAATACACTCGGTAACCATGCTTGAGTTCTTACATTCGGTATCATACTTCTTTGAATTTATGTGTTAATAATATTGTTTTTACACAAACAATATTACAAGAACCATGCCAAAGGAAAAATCGACTATTGCTATGACATTATGTCACCTAATATATGCAAAACATTAATATAATGAGCTTTAAAGCAGGACAAAATGGCAGTATAGCATTAATGCTGTCATTTGTCCAAAGGCTATTCATCCTCTGAACTGTTTACTTTCGACATTGCATAAAACGCGCCCTTGACGATGATATGCGCGCTGTCGGGTAATTTTTCCAACGGACTTATTTCCACATATCCCGCTTCTGCGATTCCAGCTATGATTTCTGTTTGCTTGAAAAAATATTCTTTTTCAGCGTCATTTTCAGCGTCATTTTGTTCGTCGAGAACAAATAGGTACTGTTTCCCGTCGGAATGGGCGATAGCGTCTGCTGGAACGGCTTTTACCGTCTGACTGCCAAGCTCTATCAACGCCGATACGAAGGTGCCGGGCAACAGCAACGCGCTGCCACTTTCCGTTTTGTTGGGATGATTGATTTTTACATGAACAATAATGGACTTGCTTTCGTTTTCAAACGAACGGTTTACATGAAAAACGGTTCCCGAAATGGATTTCATATCGTTGTTTGTCAATGAAATATTTACTCGCTGTCCGACTGTTATTTTCGGAAAATCTTTTTCAAATACTTGCAAATCGCAGTGCATTTGCGAATGGTCGGCAATTTCCATCAATGTAGTTTGCATATCAACATAACTGCCTGTTTTGATGAATATTTTCCCTACAATGCCCGCAATTGGCGCTGTAATTGGAATTTTTGTCGCAAAATTTCCAGCGGATACTGCTGCGAGATCTACATGCAACTGACGAAGGCGCGTTTCCAACCCTTTCAGTCGGGCTTTTCCGGCCTCGTACTGTGCTTGAGTTTGCTGAAGAATCTTTGCTGCGCCGGCTTGCTGTGTGTTTAATTCCTGTTGTCGTTCGTATTCCTGTCGGCTGTAAACCAGTTCCTGTGTCAGTGTCAGGTATTCTTCCTGCAGCTTCACAATGTCCAGGTTTTCCAGCAGAGCCAGTGTTTGTCCTTTTCTCACGGTTACGCCTTCTGTTACGGCAATTTCCTTCACAATGCCAGACATCAGCGAGTTGACGTCGGCTCTGTTCTGTGGCGGCAAAACCAGCTGTCCGTTTGCTCTGATCACACTGTGCAGATTTTTCATTTCAATCTGTCCCAGCGTAATTCCTGCTGTTTTCATCTGTTCGCCAGTCATTTCAACAATTCCTGCAGGCATTTCATGTTCTTCTCTGTTTTCCTGTTGCGCCTTTTCGTGGCATGAAACCATCAACAGGATAGCGCCCCAAAATGGCAATAATAGTTTTTTTATTTTTATTTCTTTCATTTTTTCTTTCATTTTAATTAATTCCTCTTAAATATTTTAATTGAATAACCGATTTGTTGTATCGGCTTAAGGCTTCGATATGTCGCAGCCTGACGTCGATTACGGCCTGCAAATGCTGGACATATTCCATATAGTCAATTTCGCCTGTCTGGTATGTGGCGCTGGCAATTTTCAGCATTTCGTCGGCCTGCGCCAATCCTTCCGTTTCATAATAGGTCAGATTTTCTTTGGCCGTACAGTATTCAACACGCTGCCGGTGATATGCCTGTTGCAAGGCCTGTTCCGCCTGACGCTTTTTTACTCCGGCCTGCGTGTGCTGTATTTCAGCTGATTTTATTCTGGCGCGCTGTGTTCCAAAAAATAACGGAACGCTAACGCCCACCTGAAATCCAGGATGCGCCATATCGCCGAATGTGTAGGCGACAAACAAATCCGGCAATAATTTGCTTTTTTCAACAGATGTCTGCATATCAAGCACATTCATTTGCTGCGCATAATATGCAAGAGACGGATTTTCGCGAATTGCAACAGAATCGGTTGTTTCGGGAAAAACTTCCGGTATTTTTCCCGATTCTCCTTTCGTTGGTCGAATAACAGATGACGTATTCAGCAACTGCATCAAGGTCAACTGCGCATTTTCCAGCTCAACAGTTGCTTCCTGCAATTGCAGCCGGTTTTCCTGCCGACGACTCAGGACATTCATCATTTCCAGCGAATTTGTTTCTCCCACACGCAGCCTCGACGCGGAAGTTTGCAAACATCCGGCATAAAGACTGTCTTGCTGCTGGAGCAAGTGCATTTTTTGACGGGCTTGAAAAATGGCATAATAAGCGACAGATACGTCTCTGACAAGTTCATTGCGAAACGCTTGAGCCGCGTTTTCCACCAACCGCGTTTCGTGTGCCAGCATCTTTTTCCGATAAATATAAACTGTTGGAAATTCCATTGTTTGCGAAACAGTCAGTTTTTTATCAATCCAGTCGGGTGTTAGCGGATCCTGTTCGTAAGTCACGCTTGTTTTTTCGGGATTAAATGCTGTTGTCTGTTCTGTTTTAGCCCGTTGTATATCCAATTCTGCGACACGGAGTTGCAGATTGTTTTGCAGGGCAATGTCGATACATTCCGGTAGGGATTTTTCCTGCGATTTGATTTCGCCTCTTACTGAGGCGATAATCAGCAGTGTGAATACAATTAATTTTCTTTCCATAATTGTTTGTTCTATTATGATAATAACAGACTGCGAGATAATATTACAGTGTCTGTTAAATATTATTTGAATTATTATGATTTGTTAGACATTGCATACAGAGCAGGCAACACAATCAGCGTCAACAATGTAGCTGTTATCAATCCACCGATGACGACCGACGCCAGCGGCTTTTGTACTTCGCTCCCTGCGCTGGTGGAAAGCGCCATTGGAAGGAATCCCAGCGACGCCACCAAAGCCGTTATCAATACCGGACGCAGCCGTTTTTGCGTACCGATTCTTACGCGCTGGTAAACGTCGGTTACGCCACTTTTTTTCAACTGATTGAATTGTCCTGTCAGCACAATTCCGTTCAGTACCGCCACGCCAAACAAGGCGATGAATCCTACGCCAGCAGAAATGCTGAATGGCATATCGCGCAACCACAAGGCAACTACTCCGCCAATGGCCGAGAGAGGTACGGCTGTGAAAATAAGCAAGGCTAATTTCACACTTCGAAAAGTAAAAAACAACAGACTGAAAATAAGCAGTAATGCCACAGGAATGGCTATTGACAGCCGTTTTTTTGCTTCTTCAAGATTCTTGAACTGACCGCCATACGAATAATAATAGCCGGCCGGC